>CAZIES010000029.1:0-22545 GCA_964538295.1 uncultured Arcobacter sp.
AGTAATGAGAAACATAATTTAGGTTTGTGAATTCATATTTTAGATAAAATCAAGGCAGAGAGGAAAAGTTACGAGGGAGCATACTAGAAGTATGTGACCGACTAACTTTTGCTATCTAACGCATAGTTTGACTAAAAGATGAATTTCACCAATAGCTGGTAAACTCCGGATGCTGCTACCCCTGCTGCTATTCCTGCAACGAGGTCATCACCCATAACACCCCAGCCACCTTCTACTTTTTCATCAATTCGTCCAATGATTGAAGGTTTCCAAATATCAAAGAGTCTAAAGAATACAAAGGCTAAACCACCCATGATTAAAAACTGGTTCATATCGTTTGGATTGGGTACACAAATAGACAGGGCTATCCACATACCTGCGAGTTCATCAATAACAATCTCTTTGCTATCATGTTCACCTACTTCTTTTTCATATTCATTGATGTGTTTTACGGCAATAACAGTGATTAGAATTGAAAGCATGAACAAAGTTGTAACATCAATATAAAGCAAGAGTAATAGCCCTAAAACGAGCGCAACGATACTTCCCATAGTTCCAGGTGCTTTTGGGCTAAGTCCGCTGTAAAATAGTGTTAAAAATAGTTTTCGCAAATTGTTACCTTATTTCTTTTTCTCAATACCGAGTTTTTTACGTTTTTCCCATAAAGATTTTCTTGAAATCCCTAGTTTTTTAGAGAGTTCTGTATCAGGATATTTTGATTGGAATGATAAAACCATTAGCTTTACATAATCATTAATGGTCATGATATTATTATTGATTGTTACCATATCTGAGTTCAAGAACTCTACCTTTTCATAAGGGAACTCATTCTCTTTTTCTAGTGAACTTAAAATACAGTTTTTGGTTTGTATCATATTACATAGATTCTCTTTGGCACTTTTTTTAAGTGTATGATAGTCTGTTAGGTAATAGAGTACTTTATCTTCATTGGCTAACTCTTTTTGCCAGTTATCACTTGATAGTGAAATAAATCGAATAGGAATACTTAGTCTATAAGATAAATCAAAGGCTAGTTTATCGGTACACTTTTGTGAATTGGTTTCTACTAAGACTGGAAGTGAGTGGGAAAGATTGGTGTCTGTTGTATCAATATTTTTAAAAATAAAGTTTAAATAGTTTCGC
The DNA here is from genome assembly GCA_964538295.1 of uncultured Arcobacter sp. Classification (GTDB taxonomy): domain Bacteria; phylum Campylobacterota; class Campylobacteria; order Campylobacterales; family Arcobacteraceae; genus Arcobacter_A. Next base: position 1,144 of record CAZIES010000029.1, read on the forward strand.
ATTGTATCGAGTTCTTGTCGCATCTCTCGACACTCTTTAAAGTGATAAAGTTTTCGTACTAATTCATCCATAATAAATGGCTTCATGATGTAATCTTTTGCACCCTCTTTAATAGGATCAGTTACAGTTTCATCTGAAATATATGATACTAAAAGAAGAACAATAGCGTGTGGGGTATACTGTTTGATAACCTTTTTAACCATTTGCGAGGGTAATGAAGTTGATAAAAGAACAATATCATAGTTCTTATTTAAGTTCTCATTTGCTGTCTCTACGAAGTCACAGTTATGTCCATCATCAAGTAACCTTGAAACTACTTTTTGCGCTAAGTAAATTTCATTTTCTATTATAAGTATATTCATGCATTCTTCCAATCAAAATATTTTAAAGTAGCACTGCTTTGTACTGCTACACCTTCTCTTCGTCCTAAGAAACCTAACTTTTCTGCTGTAGTTGCTTTGATATTTATAAATTGTGGCTCAATACCTAGAAGTTTTGCCATGCTTTGCTTAATAGTAAGTTTATATGGGTTGATTTTTGGTTGTTGAGCAATGATAGTTAAATCCACGTTTACTATCTCGTATCCAACATTATAAATAAAAGTAACAATCTCTTCTAAGAGTTTTTTTGAATCAGCACCTTTATATACAGGGTCAGTATCGGGGAAAAATTCACCGATATCTCCTGCTCCACAAGCTCCAAGAAGGGCATCAATAACAGAATGAATAAGAACATCTCCATCACTATGAGCTTTAAAACCGTAAGGAACATCAATGTTGATGCCTCCTAAAACCATTGGCTTATTCCCTTCAAAGGCATGTATATCAAGTCCTGTTCCTGTAAAGAAGTTAGCACTTGGGGGTTTTAAACAGGAAATCTCTTGTAAGTCTTTATTATAGGTTAATTTTTTACTTAAAGTTGAGCCTTCTACATAGGTTACTTTTTTACCTAAGGCTTTGATAGCTGAACTATCATCAGTATATTCAATATTAGTATCTAAGGCTTGTTTTAAAATAGTTGTGTTGGAAAGTTGAGGAGTTTGTATAAGTTTAACGTTATCTCGGTTGATTGTCTCTTCATTGTATATAACAGTATCACTAACATTTAAAATAGGAACGACACAATCAGCAATCTCTTTTTGTTCAATGAGTTTTTGAATAACCTCTTGTGGGACACATGAACGTGCAACATCGGTTACCATTACATACTCTGTTGTTACTTGAGCTAAGGCATTATTCATTGATTCTTGTCGGGTTTCTCCCCCTTGCACAAAAGTAATATCAGAAGAAAAGTTTTTCATATAAGTTAATTCGTTTTTTGAGGCCGTGACAATGATTTTGTCAAAATGTGAGTAAGTGTTAAGTTTTTGTGCTACAAAGAGCCAAAGAGGTTGGTCTTCAATGCGTAGCCACTGTTTTTTTGCTTGTAATCCAAAGCGTGTGGAGTTACCAGCACAAAGAATCACTAAAGTAACATTAGACAAATAGTCTCCTTATTTGTGTAAAAAAGTTACAAATTATAATCTAACGTTACTTATGTTAACTTTAAGAATTTTCACTAATTCTCGTTTTGATATTCTCAATAGCTCTAGTTAAATTTGCTGGGTCTAACCCATAATTTTTTGCTTTTACTAAAGCAGTTTCAATCTGTTTATCTCCTAGTGGATTAGTAATATCACATAAAATTTTAATAATCTCTAAGATTTGAACTTTCTTTTGATACTCTGGAGGACATTTATCAGCTTCCCCTACAAAGCCAATAGCAAAAATAAGATTATGACTTAGTTTCCAGTGTTTAAAGATGTTAGCTGTAATTTTTGCACATGATACGCCTGCAAAAAGTGTCTCTACATCAGTGGTGTCTCTATCAGAGTTAACAGCCACTTTAAATTGCTCTACCTTATCACTTTCATCAACAAGTTGTGAAATAATAAACTTTCCAGTCTCCTGTAAGAAAGCAGGTAGAAGGAGTTCTTCTTTTAACTCAAAGTCCATTGGACCAATCCATGTGTTAACAATGGTTGATGCAAGATTTGCTGTCATTAAGAAGTCATCTGTTGAAACTCCATATGCAGAAAGGTCTGTTTTTATTAAGTCTTGAACAACAGAACCTAATGCAATAGAGATAGTAAAGTTTACTCCAAGTAGGTTAATAGCCCGACTAGGAGTTTCAACTTCACTTCTAAATCCAAACATTGCAGAGTTTGCAACACGAAGTAGTGTTGTAATGATTAATGGATCTTGTTCAATGATTTTGAGTAGGTCAAGAGGTTCTTTCTCTGGTTGTTTCCTAAACTCTTCTAACTCAATAACACTCTTTGGTAATGGTGGTAGTGAGTCAATTTTTTCAATGATTAATTCTTTCATATAACCTTCCTATTTTATGTTTATCAATATGTTTTTATTTGTTGTAAGAGCTTTATCTAAAAGCTCAGCCGATTTATTTAAGATGACTGATGTTTTATCTTGAACAACCGCAATGGTTAATTTCATATCTATATCTTTGCCTTCTTTTTTTATTTTAAAGTTAAATACTTTTTTTGTTACATTATTAAAATCATTTCCATACCCTAAAATAATACCAATACGACCACCACCCATGTAGTATATATAATCGTTGGGTTCTAAAATAGATTTGATTTTTTGAGTAATTGAACGTAAATATTTATTTCCAACCTCAAATCCATATTTTTTATTCATACTTTGAAGTGAACCTACAAGTACCTCAATAAAGGTGATATTTTTATCTTTTGTGGTATCCAAATCAAGTTTGAGCTTATTGATATTTTCTAATCCTGTCACTTCATCAATATACATTAATGAGTTTTTAGAATAGCTTGCTAATATATTACTCACATTTTTCTTAATAAAGTTTTTATTCTCATTTAAAATATATTTAAATGCATTTTCATAGACTGCTGGAAAAATGAATTGTAGAATATAATCACGCATCATTGGAATAGCATAGAGTTTATATCCATTATCCACAATGGTCGCTTGCTCTTTGGTAAGACCTTTGATTCTTACAACACACAAACCATAGAAGATTTTATTAGCAATGATATTGGCAATTTTGGTATTAATATCTTCATAATCAACATTCTCTTCAGATAAAATTTCAGAGGTGATATTGGCAATGGATTCATTAATTGAGTATTTTAATTCTAAGTCTTTATACTCTAAGTAGTTTTTTGTTAATTTTTTCCCTAAAGCCCTAAGTTGGATAGGAGTAAACCATGTTTCGTTAAGCTCTAGGTCTTTGGCATAATATTCACCAAGTGAGAGTAAAATATTTTCATTGATGTAGTAGTATTCATTTTGTAAAAGTTCAAAGCCATTCATATTAATAAAAATAGCATAGAGGTCTTTTGCTCTATCGGCATATTTTATATCTTTAATGGTAGCGTAGTAGTGGGCAATACTTAAATAGAGTTTTGAGAACATTGATAAAAGATGAGAACCACCTTTGTTATGTTCAATATAGTTTAAGGTATCTTCAATAAAAGGAAGAATATTCTCTTTAGATTTGTTTTTAATAAAGTAGTTAATGACAATATCAGTTGTTTTGAGTTTATAAAACTCGTAGTAATCATTTGGAATAAGTTTTGAATTTATAAGGGTTTCACCAATGTGTAGGTATTTATAATCTTCAATATCATCAGCAAAAAGTAAAAGTGCATGGATAGTTTTGAGGTTATTAATATCAAAATTTTCAGCTGACTGAATAAAGTCATCAATAACACTATGATGGTTAATCTCCTTGATGATTGAATTCTCTCCTAATGCATATTTTAAGGATAAAGCATTTAAGAGTTTGTTTTTAAAAGTCTCTAAAGTCTCTTCTCCTTCAATAACTTGCATATTAGGAAAGTTGCTACTAAATAGACGTAGGCACTTTTGAAATGATCTCGTATTAAAATAGTCCTTATCTTTAAAGTTATACTTTAACTTTTGAAGCATTGTCATGAGTAAAAAAGCAGCATTATTTAAAAAAATTGAGTATGCAGTATCTTTTTTATCTATATGACCTCCAAAATCAGTATCTTTAGAGAGCATAAAACCATCAGTTTGTTTCTCTAAAAGTAAATAATACTCATCGATGAGGTAATAAAGCTCTTTATCTTTTGCATCAATAAATGGTAAATGAGAAAAATAGTAAAGAATTCGTCCTAAGATATTATTTAACTCTTTCATTGATTGTTCATCTAGGGCAATGGTAAATTTTACCATATTTATAGATTCAGTGATAAGTTCAACAATAGGCGTGATTGTTTTTTTACGTCTTAAATCGGTTGAGTTGATAATACATAGACGATTAAATGCATCAATTAAGGTCAAATAGGCAGAAAAAATAGTTTCAAAGTGCTCTTTATCATCTTGAAAGAGTTGTTGCATTTGTTCTTCATAAAATCGAAAGAGGGTAGAAACTTTTGTAAAATCATAGTCATTATAGGTAATAAAAATATTAAATTTCTCACCTAATGAAAGCAGGTTAATAACAGAAACAATCTCTTTAAAAAAAATTGCTGAACCATTAGAAGTTAAGTTGTTAAGTCTTTTTTTTACATTAATTAAAAGGTGTGACTTATAGGTTGAACTACTCTTTAGAAGTGCTGCAATATCAGTGGGAATAGGCTTGTTTAAATAGTATAAATCATTGATATAATTAATCAGCGTTATGTATTGGCTCTCTTCAGAATTAGTAAGATGGTTGGTTGATTTGATAATATCATGCTTTTTTAATACTGTCATCAAATCTTGATTATCTTGGAAACTTACTAACTCTTCATTACCCATTAATGAAAAACTAGAATTTTTAAAAGCATCATCATCAATTATCATGTAGCCATCCAATGATTAATTTTGTTAAATTGACATAAATTATATTCAAAAGTAACTTATATACTTAATAAATTCAATTTAGGGTATTAAATTAAGCAGTTATAAAATAAATTTGATATAATCTTCTCAAAAATATTTATAGGAAATACAATGAGAGATTGGTTAGACAATCATAAAGATGATGAAGTAAGAACACAGATGTATTATGCCAAGCGAGGTATAATTACTCCTGATATGGAATATGTAGCAAAAGTTGAAAAGATTGACCCAGAATTAGTGCGAAGTGAGATTGCACGAGGACGATTAATCATTCCTGCAAATGTTAATCATAAACATTTAACACCAATGGCAATTGGAATTGCATCAAGCTGTAAGATTAATGCAAATATCGGTTCTTCTGCATTGGCTTCAGATATTGCTGGTGAGATTGAAAAAGTTGATGTATGTTTAAAACATGGTGCAGATACGATTATGGATTTAAGTACAGGCGGTGACCTTGATTCAATTCGAGAAGCTGTTGTTGAACACTCAACCGTGCCAATTGGAACTGTACCAATGTATCAAATTTTACATGATTGTAATGATAAAATTGAAGATTTAACCATTGAAAATATGTTAGCAGTTTTAGAAAAGCAAGCGCAACAAGGGGTTTCATACTTTACAATTCATGCAGGTTTTCTATTACAGTTTATGCCACATGTTGCAAAACGTAAAATGGGAATTGTATCACGAGGTGGTTCACTTATGGCTGCGTGGATGATGCACTATCATAAAGAGAATCCATTTTATGATGCCTATGATGATATTTTAGATATTTGTAGAAAATATGATGTTTCTCTATCTTTAGGAGACTCTTTAAGACCTGGTTGTTTAGCGGATGCTTCTGATGAAGCGCAACTTTCTGAATTAAAAATTCTTGGTGAGTTAACACTTAGAGCATGGGAAAAAGATGTTCAAGTTATGATTGAAGGTCCAGGACATGTTCCTTTAAATCAAATTGAAAGAAATATGAAATTAGAGCGAGAGTATTGTCATGAAGCACCATTCTATATTTTAGGACCATTGACAACTGATATTGCTGCAGGATATGATCACATCTCAAGTGCAATTGGAGCAGCTGTTGGTGGATGGCATGGTGCATCAATGTTATGTTATGTAACACCAAAAGAGCACTTAGGTCTTCCAAATGCTGAAGATGTACGAGAAGGAATCATTGCTTATAAAATTGCTGCACACTCTGCTGATATTGCACGAGGAAGAAAAGATGCACAAAAGATTGATGATGAGATGAGTGATGCTCGATATGCCTTTGATTGGAATAAACAGTTTGAATTATGTTTAGACCCAGAGCGTGCCCGTGAGTATCATGATGAAACACTTCCTCAAGATGTATTTAAAGAAGCAGAGTTTTGTTCAATGTGTGGACCAAAATTTTGTTCATATAAAATTACACAACAAATTGTTGATGAGCATGGTGAAACTATGGCAGAAGGTGTTTCTGCTTCAGCGTAAGAAAGTGAATAACTTTAAAAAAAGGTTAAGCAAAAGCTTGACCTTTTTTTATGCAAGTAAGTTTATTTTAAAAATAAAAAGGTAAAAAAAACTTTACTTTTTGAAACAATGTTTTATGAAGTTAGAGGATTTTTTTAATTAACGTTTTTAATTAAGACAAAAATTATCCTATTTCAATTATAATACAAAAATTAAAATTCAAGAGCAATTCTTTGCTCTCTTTAGGATTTTGCTACTTTTAGCAATTTTTTATAAATTGCGTTAAAAAGTAGACAGAGAATTTAAAAGGTTCCCTTTTTATTGGGAACCGATAAAAAGGAATGTATATGGCAACAGTAGCTGATATAAGAAAAGAGTTAGAATCTGTTCTTTATCCAGGATTTCAAAAATCAATCGTTGAGTTTGGTTTCGTAAAAGATGTTGATTTAGTTGACAGTGAGAGCTGTGTTATCCATTTGGATATCACATCAAGTGCTCCAGAAGTAGAGCAACAATTACGAACACAAATTACTGACAAATTATCAAGAATTGGTATTTTAACAGTAAATATTAATGTAAAAAAACCAGAAGCACCACAACAGCAAAGTAACAGTACAAGTGGAAACAATATTGCACCACAAATTAAAAACTTTGTTATGGTAAGTTCAGGAAAAGGTGGAGTTGGTAAATCAACAACAACTGTAAACCTAGCAGTAGCCGCTGCAATGCAAGGTAAAAAAGTAGGTATCTTAGATGCTGATATCTATGGTCCAAATATTCCTCGTATGATGGGATTAAATGGAAAAGAAGTTGAAGTTGTAGGAAACAAAGCAAAACCATTTAAAATCTATGGTGTTGATGTAATGTCAATGGGGTCACTTATGGATGAAGGTCAAGCGCTTATTTGGCGAGGGGCTATGATTATGAAAGCAATCCAACAGCTTTTAAGAGATATTTTATGGGAAGAGTTAGATATTCTTTTCATTGATATGCCTCCTGGAACAGGTGATGCACAGTTAACATTAGCACAAAGTGTACCAGTTACTTGTGGTATCAATGTTACAACACCACAACACGTAGCACTTGATGACTCTAGACGATCACTCGATATGTTTAAAAAACTACATATTCCTATTGGTGGAATTGTTGAAAATATGAGTGGATTTATCTGCCCTAAGTGTAATGAAGAATCTGACATTTTTGGTATGGGTACCTGTCATGAATTAGCAGAGCAGTATAACACTTCTGTTATTGGTCATTTACCAATTGAGCCTGCAATTAGAGAGGGTGGAGATGCTGGTAAACCAGTTGTTTATTTCCAACCAGAATCTGAATCAGCAAAACGATATATGACAGCAGCTGCAAGCTTAATCGCATATGTAGAAGCTGAAGGTGGTAAAGCATCAAATGAGGCAATCCAACCAACAACACCTCCTGGTGTTAGCGCTTGTTCTTCTCACTAAGCTATAGGTTATAGCAAAACAAAAAGTTTAGAAGAACTTTTAAAAAACTTGAGGTCAGACCTCCAAACAGGCTTTCACCCTTCTTTGGGTAGCAAGAATAGATGTAAAATTTGTGTGTAATTTCTTCCTTATCTATTCTTGGCCTGACCTTTTTTATTTTCAACTTTAGAAAAAATTACTATTTTAAACCATTGACATTAGCACAGCTTACGTCAGCTAAATTCAAAATTGAAACTTGAATTAGCTTTGGTTAGTCCTGCGTTTAAATTTTGAATTTATCTAACACAATCTGTACTTTTTAAACAGCAATTTTTTTTAAAGTTGGAAATATCCTCACCATTAATTTATGATTTTGTTATAATAAATTTATCAATTTATTTCTACGAGGCAATAAAATGGACTTAGAAAACATACAATCGGTAATCAAAAACTTCTCAAAAGAGCGAGACTGGGATCAGTTTCATAACCCAAAGAATCTTGCTATGGCTTTGACTGTTGAAACCGCAGAGTTAGTTGAAATCTTTCAATGGTTAAATCAAGAACAAGCTGATAATTTACCTCAAGAAAAGCAGATACATTTAAAAGAAGAGATTGCAGATATTGCTGTTTATTTATTACGGATTTGTATGGCATATGATATTAATTTAGAAGAAGCAATTTTAGAAAAAATGGATAAAAATGCAAAAAAATATCCTCTTTTTGATAAGAATGGGGAGAAAATTCACTATGGAAAGAAAAAATAGTAAAATTTTTTTACTAGTCAATTTTTTTTAACTATTTATTTAAACTTGCTATTTTAACAATATAAATTTAGTAAAATAATTATGACTTATAGTTGGAACTTTGATATTATAAGTTAAACTTATTATCTTTTATTTTTAAATAAACTTTTTGGCGTTATAATTTTTATAGAAGCATGAAATTCTTTACTAAAGGAGATGTTATGTTTTTAGATAAAATTGCACTATTTGTTTTTATAGGGTTGGTTATCTTTATGATTTTAAGTTATGGGGTAAAGATTTTACGAAAGAAAAAACACTAGGTAGTCAAAAGACTACTTAGTTCGTGAGTTTTTTTCTTCAATCCCTGAAAGTCCAAATCGTCGTGCTAACTCTTGTTTGACTCTATCAGGTGAGATATTTTTACTTGCTAAGGCAACAAGCATGTGATAAACAATATCTGCAGCTTCATAAACAGCTTCATCATTGTCCGCATCTTTTATTGCAAAGGTAAACTCTCCTGCTTCTTCAACAATCTTTTTAAGCATTGAGTTCTCTTCTCCTTGGAGAAGTTTTGCCGTATATGACTTTTTGGGGTCGTCGTTTTTTCTTTCTTGTATTGTATGATAAAGTGTGTCTATGACTCCATATGATGCTGTTGTATCTATTTCAACTTGGTGAATCTCTTTATTAGATTCTAAATCAGTAAAGAAACATGATTTTCTTCCTGTATGACAAGCAACCCCTTCTTGGTCAACTTTAAGAAGTAACGTATCATTATCACAATCAATCATGATATTTTTTACAGTTTGTAAGTGACCAGAACTTTCTCCTTTTTTCCATAGTCGTTGTTTAGTACGACTAAAATAGTGAGCATATTTTGTTTGAAGTGTTAGCTCTAGTGCCTCTTTATTCATGTAGGCAAGCATTAAAATTTCATTTGTTGTTGCATCTTGTGTAATAACGGGGAGTAATCCATCGATTTTTTCCCAATCAATTTTTTCGATACTCATTGTAAAATCCTATATTTAGTAGCGTCAAAAGAGGAGATAGACTCCTCTTTTAAATTATTGGCTGATTGCAGCGTCTCGTGACTTGCTTTTTGTATCAACCCAGATATTTGGTGTTGAACCACCAGGGGTTAAGAAGATTTTCGCATCTTTATTTGTTTTAAGTGCTTCATTGAATTTACCTTGAACTTCAATTTGTTGCATTTCAAGAAGTTTTGGTGTTAAAGATTGTGCAATAGCTTTATTTGCTGCCGCTTGTGCTTTTGCTTCAATGGTTACAGCATCTGCTCGACCTTTTGCTTCAATTCTGTTTTTGTCAGCCTCACCCTTTGCAAGTGCAGCTTTTTTCTCAGCTTCTTGTTTTGCTCGTTGAACTTCATATCTTACTCGTTCTGCTTCTTGGTTTGCAATTTGAACTCGCTCAATTTGGTCTTTGATTTTTTGAGGTAAAACAATCTCTCTTAATTGAACCGATTGTAAAAGTACTGGTTGACCCTCTAATGAGTTAATATCTTTTTCAATACCTGCTTGAATTTTTGTTGCAATTTCATTACGCTTAGTTGGTAACTCCTCTGCTGTATAGTTACCTACAACATTTCTTACAACATCTCTTACAACTGGGTTGATGATTTTATCTTCCCAAGAAAGACCCCAGTTAGCAATTGTATTTGGAGCTCCATCGGCTGTTAGTCTGTACTGAACTGTTAATTCAATTGAAACAGGTAAACCTCTGGCATCGAGAATAGAAATTGCTGGGTTGATTCGAATACTTTGGTCAAATCCAGAAATATCTTCAACCGTTTTATAGTTCATTAATCGCACCTTTGTATCGACGATAATAACTTTTTGGAAAACTGGAATATAAAGATGAAAACCTGGTCTTAATGGCTCAGCGTCATACTTACCTGTTGTTACTTTAATACCTACTTGTCCTGATTCTACAATGACAAATGGTTTAAATACAAACATGATTGCTACGATGATAATAACAGCGTATAAAATTCCTGCTTTTTTACCTAAGTTTTTGAAAAATTCAGGTGGCTCAAAAGGAGGTTGGTAGTTACCACCTCCACCATTTCCGCCAGAGTTTCCTCCACCGTTTTGTTGTTGTCTATTTTTAAAATAATCATTATCTATTGGCATAAATTTCCTTAATTAAATTGTTTATTTTCTGCACATTGTGTTCATTCCTGAATCACAATAAAATGTATAATCATACACTTTATTATAACCCAAAAAGGCTGGTTAGCCTTTTTAGTTAATGTAGGTTAAGTCTTTTAAATACTTTTCGTTTTTACCTGCAACCACATCAAAATATGCAGTTTGAAGTGCTTGGGTAATTGGACCTCTTTCACCTGCTCCAATAATTCGTGCATCAATATCTCGAATAGGTGTTACTTCAACAGCCGTTCCTGTAAAAAATGCTTCATCAGCAATATACACTTCTTCACGAGTAAGTCGTCTTCTTATAACGGTATACCCTAAGTCTTCAGCTAATTCAATAACTGTTTTTTGTGTAATTGATTCTAAAGAGTTATCATTTGGAGGTGTAATAATCACACCATCTCGAACGATAAAGAAACAAGCCCCTGAAGCTTCAGCAATGTACCCTTGGTCATCTCTTAGAAGTGCTTCATCATAGCCACACTCAACAGCTTCACCTTTTGCCATTTGAGAGTTAAGGTAGTTTGCTACCGCTTTTGCTTTTCCCATACCTGAAGTGTTTGAGTTTCGTGTCATTGAAGCAATTTTAACACGAACACCTTTTTTAAGACCTTCATCACCTAAATATGCTCCCCATTCCCATGCAGAAATAGAAACATTTACGGGTGCTTCTTTATGGTACAGTCCCATGACGCCATAACCTAAATAAACAAGCGGTCGAATATAAGCACCTTCGGTTAACTCATTTTTTTGTAGCAGTTCAATTTGTGCTTTATTGAGTTCATCTTCAGTAAATGGCACATCAATAAGTGTCATTTTCGCAGAGTTAATAAGTCGTTTTGTATGCTCTTGTAGTTTAAAAATAGCACATCTTCCATCATGTGTTTTATATGCCTTTGTTCCCTCAATAGCACCATTTCCATAGTGTAGTGTGTGGCTTAATACGTGAACTTTTGCATCGTGCCAATCAACAAAGTTGCCATCCATCCAGATGTATTTTGCTTCAGTCATCTAATTTTCCCTATATTATGGATAACGAAATATCGCTTACCCGTGATTTTTTTAGCTAATAGTTTATCCAAGATTGCTTTAAAAAAAAGTGAAACCATAGTTTATAATGAAAAGTAACTAAATAGTAATTTTTTATAAATAAATAATAAATAAAGTAACAAATTTCACTAAAAATGTGATAAAATAACTGCAAATAGTATCAAAAGGGGAAAAGTATGAAGAGAATGATTAAGCTTTCGCTAGTTACTTTAATGGCAAGTGCCACATTTGTATCTGCTGATTCATCAGATGTTACAACTTTGACAAATACGCTATTAAATAAACTAGAGATGCCAGAAGATAGTCCAGATTGGTTAAAAAGAACGTCGTTTAAAATTCAAGTGGAAGAGGATTTTAAACCAACGTGGGAGTTAGAAACAGTTCAACCAATTAAGCAGTTTAGTTCTGATGATATGCTGTTTTGGCAGTTTAATGCGATGACAAGAAATTCAAAAGAGACATATAACTTTGGTCTTGGATATAGAAATATTATTAATCCAGAATTAATGTTAGGAATCAATAGTTTCTATGACTATCAACAAGATTACAAACATAAACGTTGGAGTATAGGTGTTGAAGCTATTGGTCAAAGATTTGAATTTAGAGCAAATAACTATATGGCAATCTCGGATAAAAAAGAGGTTGAAACAGGGGTATTCGAAGAAGCACTTGATGGTTGGGATGCTCAAATAGGTGGAAAAATTTTTCCAGCTAGTGATTTAAGAGTTTATGGAACATATAGTGTTTGGGATGCGAAGTCAGTTGATAATTTAAAACAAACTTCGTTTAAAGCAGAATATCCAATTAATGATTCTATTGATTTTACGCTGCAACATACCAAAGATAGTGAAAAGCAAAAAGATAAGGATGATAACAGATTTATGGCTGAGTTGAAAATTTCATTAGGTAAAAAGTCAGCATCAAGTAAGAATGTAGAAAAGTCAGAAAACTTGCATGATAAGCTTTTAATTCCAGTTAAAAGAGAGAATGAGATTATTGTTGAAAGAACAGTAAATGCTAAGATTACTATTGGTAGAGGGAGCTGATAATGAAAAGATTATTTAAAATGGTAGCTTTAATAGCTTTATTAACTAGTTCATTATTTGCAGTGGGAGATATTGGACAGGCTAATGTAAAACAGTATTCAGTAAATATTAAAAAACTAGAGATGTATAATAGTACAACCTCAACATGGATAGTATTATCTGATAATGCTGCAACAGTAGATATTGCAAGTGGTTCTGCTGGTGCAGATATTGCTTCAATGATATCAGGTGATATTCCTTTAACCTTTGGAACGTATACTCAAGTAAGAGCTACAATAGGTAATACCTTTATTGTGAGTGCGTGTACTTCAAATGCTTGTACTAACGGTTCATTTGATTATACAGGAGCAATTACAGTAACCGATGGTCAGTACAATGATGGAACTCATACTGTAGCAATTGCTTTAACAGGTGTAAATCTTTCGGCTGCTACTCCTATTACTGTTGTTGTTGATTTTACAGATTCAGCAGTAACTCTACCTTCTGGTGCAACGGCTTCAGCAACCGAAGTAGTAGTTCCATATACTATGTCCTCACCACTAATACTTGATGAGTCTTCAACGGCACCAAGTATTAGTGTTAAATTTGATGTTGATAATGTACTTAAAGCAGGAAGTCTACCTCCTGGTTCTAACTTAGATGCTGATGGTGGTGGAGATGACGGTTATATTATTGTTGATTTCCCTACTGTTAATATCACTGTTAACTAATTATAAAGAGATAAGGAATTCCCTTATCTCTCAAAACTCATCAAAAATAAGCTATAATTCGAAAAATCAATTGATTATTGAAAATAAAAGTAGAATTATAGATGAATAAAACTCCATTTAAGCCGATACCTTGTGGGCAAACCCTTCCTATGAATAATATCCATGCAGTATCTGTTAGCATGCCTACCATGAAAGATGTCATAGGGTATGAAGAGTTTGATGAAGAGGTTTTAGAAAAAATTAAAAGTGGCTATCCTCGATTTATCTTGCATCCTTATTTAAAAATTTTAGCGCAATATATTACTAAAAAATATGATGTTAGTGATGAATATGAGGTGGTGCTTTTAAGTTCACAAAAAGCAGTGGATATTGTGAGTGATACCTATTTTATTCATAATAAGATTGAAATAAATGAACCTTTTGGGGTTATTTTAGTACTTCGTGGTACCTGTCAATTGCAAAAAGTATTGACGTATATTCAGCATGTTGGGTGTAATTTATCTTCTCGTTTTGCAGAAAACTACCTTTTTAATTTAGGGTTGATTGATAAAGTACATCCTGAAGATTTTGAAGAGGAAGAAGTAGCAGAAGATATACTTCTTTCAAGCCTTGCAACAGCTTATCAGCAACCTAAAGAAAACATTGTTTTAGCACCCTCTGGAATGAATGCCATTTATGCTGTTTTAAAAGGTTTAAAGTCAATTCAAGCCCATAACGGACGACCTATTATTGTTCAGTTTGGATGGTTGTATTTAGATACAATGAATATTGTTTCTCACCACTTTGAACAAAGTAAAACTTTTTTGGATATTACGAATTTAGATGTTTTAGAAGCATATTTAGAAACTTCAGGGTTTCAAGTCTCTGCAGTGATTACTGAAGTACCAACGAATCCACTTTTACAATGTGTAGATGTGGTACGATTGAAAAAACTGTGTGATGCTTTTAATATTCCTTTAGTGATTGATTCTACTATTGCAACACCCTATACTGTTGATTTAAAACCTTATGCAGATATTTATGTGGAGTCATTGACAAAATATGCTTGTGGAAATGCAGATGTTCTTATGGGGTGTTTTGTGCTTAATGAAAATAGCAAACTCTCTAATATGCCAGTTGAATTTAAAAAACATGCAGATAGCGTCTATATTAAAGATATTCAACGCTTAGCTTTTCAAGTAAAGGGGTATGAAAAACGGGTTAAAACAATTAGTGCTAATACCAAAAAACTAATTGAGTATTTTAATAGTTGTTCTTATGTGGATAAAGTATTTCACTGTATGCAAGACTTCAATAAAGACAACTATAGTAACCTCATGTGTTATGAAAATGCTTATGCTGGGCTAGTTTCAGTTACTTTTACTAAACCATTTAGTCACGTTTATGACCAACTTAATTTTGCAAAGGGACCGAGTCTTGGAACAGAGTTTACACTACTTATGCCTTATGTTTATTTGGCTCATTATGATTATATTACATGCAAAGAGGGAGAAAAGTTTTTAGAACAGAATGGTATCCCTATTGATTTACTGCGAATCTCTATTGGTTGTGAAGATATTGAGGCAATTATTGCTGAATTTGAGCGTATTAAGAGCTTGCTGTAAGTAGTACATTTTAGTTTAAACTTATTTGGCTATCATAATTTTTTACTACAATAAGAGGGAAGAGTTATGACACAACAAGATTTTTGGAATGAAAAATTTTCACGGGAAGGTTACCTCTATGGGAAAAAACCTAATGCTTTTATTGAATCTTGCACTATTAACTTTTCAAAATCAAAACGTGTACTTTGTCTAGGTGAGGGTGAAGGTAGAAATGCCATCTTTCTAGCTAAAAAAGGCTATGAGGTTACAGCAGTTGATGCTTCTGATATAGCACTTAAAAAACTCGAAGCTTTTGCAAAGGAAGAGAATGCCTCAATTAGTACTTGTTGTCAAGATTTAAATGAGTGGGTACCAAAGAAAAAGTATGGAGCTATTGTTTTTTCCTATTTACATCTTTTAGATAATGAAAAACAATCTTTGTTTACAAAAATTGAAGAGTCTTTAAAACATCAAGGTTTTTTTGTCGCAGAAGTTTTTTCAAAGCATCAATTAAATTATAGTAGTGGCGGACCTAAAGATAAAGAGCTTTTATACTCACTAGAGGATTTTCAAAAAGCCTTTAAGCACTCTATTATTCATAAATTAGAAGAAGTGGAAGTAGAACTTGATGAAGGAAAAGGGCACCAAGGGTTAGCTTGTGTAATTCGTATAATTGCTCAACGAAACTAAATCCACTTTGATAAGTTTTTATTTTATAGTTTTTTTGCCATGAACTCTATTTCTTATACTTAACACACTTTTAACGCAAATTTTATTATACTCGCGTATTAAAATAACCATATTAAGAAACACATATGCAAGAACAATTAAAAAAAATCATTGAAAATCAAGTATTAATTATTGATGGTGCCATGGGTACCCAACTGCAAATTGCTGATATTAAGCCCGAACAATGGCTTTGTAATGGCGAGGATTTAGAAGGGTGTAATGAACTTCTAAATGCTACCGCACCTGATGTTTTACGAAATATTCATGATGCCTACGCCAAGGCTGGAGCAAACTTGATTACAACCAATACCTTTGGTACGATGCCATGGGTTTTAGATGAGTATGGTATTTCTGAACAAGCTTATGAACTTTCACGTCTTGGAGCAGCCCTTGTAAAGGAAAGTTGTGACAAGTTTCAATCAAAAGAACAACCACGACTTGTATTAGGTTCTATTGGTCCAGGAACAAAGCTACCCTCCTTAGGGCATATAAAATATGATGAAATGTATGAAGGTTATAAAATAGTTGCCAACGGTTTAGCTGATGGTGGTTGTGATATTTTCTTACTTGAAACATGTCAAGACCCTCTACAAATTAAAGCAGCTCTTCATGCGCTAAATGATACCCATCCTGAAATTCCTGTGATGGTTTCAGTCACCATTGAATTAACAGGAACAATGTTAATTGGAACGGATGCTTTAACAATTGCAGCTATTATGGAGCCCTTTAATATTCTGTCACTTGGATTTAATTGTGGAACAGGACCAAAACAAGTTCATAAACATGTAAAAACACTTTCAGAAGTGACACGTTTTCCAATTTCAGTCCATGCCAATGCGGGACTTCCTCAAAATAAAGGGGGAGTTACTTACTACCCAATGGGACCCGATGAGTTTACTCAACTGCAAAAAAACTTTTTAGAGATTAATGGGGTGGCATTTTTAGGTGGATGTTGTGGTACAACGCCTGCACATATTGAAGCTTTATCAAAAGAGGTTTCATCAATCAAACCTAAAAAAGCTTCGGGTTTTCTAAAAGCTTCATTAGCCTCTTTATTTAATACTGTACCTTTGAAGCAAGATCCTGCTCCACTGCTTATTGGTGAGCGTTCAAATGCTACAGGTTCTAAAGCCTTTAGAGAACTTTTAAAAGCAAATGATTATGAAGGAACGCTTTCTGTAGGACAACAGCAAGTTCGTGCGGGGGCACATGTGATTGATGTCTCCGTTGGGTTTGCAGGAAGAGATGAACGTGAAGATATGGACAGAGTGATTGAACTCTATTCTCAAAAAGTTTCCCTTCCTTTAATGCCAGATTCAACACAAGTTCCCGCATTAGAAGCAGCACTAAAACAAATAGGTGGACGTCCTATTATCAACTCTGTTAATCTTGAAGATGGGGAAGAGAAGTTTGATGAGGTGTGTAAGTTAGCTAAGAAGTTTGGTGCAGCATTGGTTTGTCTTGTTATTGATGAAAAAGGCATGGCAAAAACTAAGGAACGTAAACTTGAAGTGGCAGAACGAATCTACGATTTATGTGTGAATCGACACGGCTTTAAACCTGATGATTTAGTTTTTGATATGTTAACTTTTACTATTGGTTCAGGTGATGATGAGTATCGAACTGCTGGTATTGAGACTTTAGAAGCAATCCGTGAGTTTCAAATACGACACTCTAAAGTGGGTACCACATTAGGATTATCAAATATCTCTTTTGGTTTAGATATTAAAGCACGGATTTTCTTGAACTCTATTTATTTAGACCATTGTGTTAAAGCGGGGTTAACAAGTGCTATTGTCAATGTAAAACATATTGTCCCACTCAATAAAATTAGTGAAGAAGATAAAAAAGCGTGTGATGACTTGATTTTTAATAATCAAGAAAAGGGTGACCCTCTCTTTGCCTTTATTGATCACTTCTCAAACGTTGCAGATGTGCGTGAATCAAATGATGAAGAGTTTCAAAAACTTGAACCAGTTGAAAAGGTTAAAAAGCTTCTTTTAGATGGTGATAAAGAGCGAATGCTTCCTTTAGTGGACGAGCTTCGACATGATGTAAAACCCGAAATTATTGTAAATGAATGGCTTATTGATGGGATGAAAGTAATTGGAGAACTTTTTGGCTCTGGACAAATGCAACTACCATTTGTACTTCAAAGTGCAGAAACGATGAAAGCAACTGTTGATGCCTTAAACCCTTATTTACCAAAAGAAGAGAAAGCAAGCGAAACAGTTTTAGTTCTTGGAACGGTAAAGGGTGATGTTCATGATGTGGGTAAAAACCTTGTTGATATTATTCTTTCAAATAATGGATTTAAAGTTATTAATATTGGTATAAAAGCAGACATTAATGATTTTGTCATTGCCGTAAAAGAGAACAATGCCCAAGCTATTGGAATGAGTGGACTGTTAGTTAAAAGTACTGCTGTAATGAAAGAGAATCTTGAAGAGCTTAAAAAACAAGGTATTGATGTGCCTGTACTTTTAGGGGGTGCAGCACTGACTAAATCTTTTATTAATGATTTTTGTCGACCAATTTATGATGGACCAATTTTTTATTGTCGTGATGCATTTGATGGGGTTGTTTCGATGCAACGGGTTGAAGAGGGTGATTTAGAAAATACCGCTCTTGCAGCTGATTTAGTTGATGAAGAAGTGGTTACTAAAAAACAAAAAGAGGAAGTGATTATTCCTGCCTATGAGCAAATAGAACTACCTGAGCCAACTCCATTTACTTTCCCTCCATTATGGGGAAGAGTGACTCAAAATCAAGCCCACTTAAATAAAGACTTGATTTTTTCATGGATAAATCATCGTGTATTGTTTAGACAACGTTGGGGATATAAAAAAGGCAAGATGAAAGCTGATGAGTTTATTGCCCATGAAGAAGAGGTGGTTAAACCGCTTTATGAAGAGCTCAAAGAGGAGTTTTTTACAAAAGATATTTTTGACCCAGTAGCTATTTATGGTTACTATCCTTGTATCTCCCATGATAACAAGCTTTATATCTTTGATGAGAGTTATGCCTTTCATTCCTTAGAAGAGGCAAAAAAGGTACCATCTTTAGATAAAGCTATTAAAGTTTTAGAGTTCCCGCGACAAAGTAAAGCTCCCCACCGATGTTTAGCAGACTTTTTTGCAAACGATAGACTCGATGTGGTTGCTTTTTCACTGGCTAGTTCAGGAACAAAACTAACCCCTTATGAAAATGAACTTTATAAAAGTAGTGAATTTAGTAAATACCATCAAATCCATGGTTTAGGTGTTGAGTTAGCAGAAGGATTAGCCGAAGTCATCCACAAGCAAGTACGACTTGACTTAGATATTGTTCCAAAAGAGGGGCATACTTTAAATGATGTGCAAATGAAACAATACGTTGGATGTCGATACTCTCCAGGATATGCAGCATGCCCAGATTTAGAGATGAGTCAAGATATTTTTGATTTATTAAAACCTGAAGAGTTTGGAATAAGTCTAAGTGAGACGTTCCAGATGGATCCAGAGCAGTCAACGTGTGCAATTATTGTGCCGCATCATAAGGCGAATTATTACAACATCTAAGTAGAAATTGTTATATCAAATCAATTTCTGCGTTCGACTACATAAATCTAGAGACTCACTTACTACAGTAAGCTCCTCCCTAGATTTATTTGTCTGCCTTGAACTTAATTCAATCTAACAATTTCTAGGGTTTTAATAACTTATATTTGGCTAGAAAACTATTTATATTCTATAACTTCCATATCTTCAAGTTGCAATTCCTCACAAATATCACTTAACACTAAAAGTATAATAACTCTGTGGTTACCATCTGAATTGAGAAAATATTGGTTGTTACCTTCTTTATCTTTGATAAGCGTAAAGGATAGTTTGGTTTTACTGTAATCTTCTAAAAGAAACTCTGGGTTATTGATGATAACTTTTAGGGCATTGTCCATGTCTTCTTCACTGTTGATAATCTCTAATGGGGTTTTGTTATGATAGCTTGGATTGTTTATACCTATGATGTCTTTAGATAGAATTGTTCTTGTATATGTTTTAAACTCTTGTTTATTGATAGTATCTAGTACATGACTATTAAGTGGTTTAGATGCTCTTTGTTGACAGTTTTGTTCAAAAAAGTTTTTGATTTCAGCTGAGGTATCAAACTCTTCTATGGTTTTTAATAGTTCATCTTCACTCAAAATAGTTTCCTAATAGTAAAATTTATACTTTCTTGAAGTGTATCATGATTTTGATTATTTTAAAAATATAAAAAGGCAGTTTTTTACAATAATTTTTTTTTAAATTCCTCTATACTGTCAAAAAGTATTAAGGTTATCTATGTCATTTACACTTTTATTAGCCATGTTTTCTCTTAGTCTTGTGATGTCTATCTCTCCAGGTCCTGTTAATATGATGATAATTGCCTCAGGGATTAACCATGGATTTCGACCAACATTTTTATTTATTTCTGGTGCAACCATAGGGTTTACGCTTCTTTTAATCATGATTGCTTTAGGATTATCAACCGTTTATGAACAGTATTCGAGTGCTTTTTCTATTTTAGAGATTTTAGGAGCGCTGTTTATTTGTTATATGGGGTACAAGATAGCAACGTCAAAAGGAGAACTTGAAGTTGACGAACAAGAGAAAAAGTATCTTAAGTTCCATGAAGGTTTTTTACTCCAATGGCTTAACCCAAAAGCATGGATAGCTTGTATCTCTGGAGTATCGATGTTTTCACAAAGTAGTTGGACTCTTATCGTATTTATAACCATATACTTTTTCGTTTGTTATGCAAGTCTCTCTTTTTGGGGAGTATTAGGGCAAAAAGCCACTCGATTTTTAAATACGAATCAACGATTACAACTTTTTAATCAAGTTATGGGAGGAGTTTTAGTTCTAGCAGCTTTTTCGATTGTCGTCTCAAATTTGTAGAAATTGGCATAATATTTATAGAATTATCTCTTCAAAAAATTGTTAATCTCATTTATAATACCCCTATCAAAAATTAAAATACAAGGATAAAAGATGAGTTTAACATACGATTTTTATAACCCAACAACTATTCACTTTGGTAAAGGTCAAGTGGCATCTATTACAAAGCATTTAACAAAAGGGAATAAAATCTTAGTTGTGTATGGTGGTGGTTCTATTAAAAACAATGGTGTTTATGATGAAGTGGCAACTGCCTTAGAAGGTTACGATTGGATTGAATTTAGTGGAGTGGAACCAAACCCAACTTATGAGACGATGAATAAAGCAGTAGAGTTAGTACGAAGTGAAGGTGTTGATTTTGTACTCGCTGTTGGTGGTGGTTCAGTTATTGATGGGTGTAAATACTTAGTCGCTGCTGCTCTTTATGATGGTGATGGTTGGGATTTTTTAGATGGAAGTGCGCAAATTGAAAAAGCTTTACCTTTAGGTGTAGTATTAACATTACCTGCAACAGGAAGTGAATCAAACATGGCATCAGTGGTATCACGAAAAGAGACCGATGAAAAACGATTTTTCTTTTCACCTTGTGTATTTCCGAAGTTTGCAGTGTTAGACTCAACATTTATGCAAACGTTATCAGATAGACAATTAGCTAATGGATTAGTGGATGCTTTTGT
>CAZIES010000030.1:0-22375 GCA_964538295.1 uncultured Arcobacter sp.
GAATCATTAATAGCAGTTACTTTCTCATTGATTTCATCCATAGAGCTTGCTGTTTTTGTTGCTAAATCTTGACCTGCGTTGACTGAGGCGCGTACTGTTTGACCAAGTTGTGCCATTTTTGCGGCATTTTCAGTATTATTTCGGGTAATTGAGGTAATCTCTTCAACTGCAGCAGCTGTTTGTTCTAGGGAAGCTGCTTGTTCATTGGCTTTACTTGAAAGTTTTTCCATTGAACTTTTCATTTTTGTGGAGTTTCTTTCTAAAACTTCACCATTTGAAAGGTTCGTTCGTGCACTTTGACTGAGTGCTTCTCCTAAAGTATTGATACTTTGCATAAGAGAAAGAAGTTGTTCTTTCATTTTTGGGTCAATCTTGATTTGTTGTTTGTAATTATTGTTAGAGTAAAGATTTGCCGCATTTTCTATCTCATTGATATTTTTTTCAAAAATATCTAACATTTTATTAAGTGTATCTTTTAAGGCTTTAATCATAAAGTTCGTTGAATCAGAATTTACACGACATCGAAAGATTCCTTGTTCAACTTTACTAAGTACGAGAACAATTTCTCCAAGAACTTTCATATCATTGTTTCTAGACTCTTCAAATTTGTCATAATATTCATTCATCTCTTTTAAAATAATACCAATTTCATCACTTTTTATATATTCTGCTTTACGTACACTATTGCTTCGCATAAAAGCAAACTCCATTAAATCTTCAAGGTAGAGTTTAAATCTCTCTATTCCTCCTGTGATTCTTTTCATGGCAGCAAAGGAAGTATAGGCAATAAGGAGAGCAAAAATTGCATTAACCGTAACAATTGCTACAATATCTGAAGCAGCAAGAATTGCTGTAATAGACAAAATTGCAAAAGCTATTTGTGTTAGTAACATATTTAAAAATAGTTTTTGCTTTGTTGGCAAGTTTGTAAAAAACATAAGTGACCCTTTGAATGGTACAAAACTAAATGAGTTTGTTTTGTGACGTGAATTGTAATCAATAAAAGTACTAAAAAAGTATTTTATTGATAAATTATATAAGATTTTTGATAATAATGTCTTATAAAGCAAGGTATTTTGGGCTTTTTCATAAAAAATTATTTAATTATTTATAAAAGTTTCTTTTAAATAATAGAAAGGTTGTTTTATTAATTTCTATGAGTTTCAGTTCTTTAAACTTTTTTTTATTTCGTTGATTTCATCAAGTAGCCCTTGTTTGTAGTCTCCATTATTAAGTTGGTCTAGTTCCTCTGCTTTTTTTTCAAGAATGTTAATAAATTCATTTAAAAATCTTTTTTCTTTTTGGATAAAATAGAAGCAAATTTCATTAATCCATGTGGCACTTGTTATCCTTCCTTTTTTATATTTTAATGAATAGGGAAGATGGTCATTATAACGATAATAAGTGATTTTTTCACTACATTCTCTACTTATTTTTTCTATATGCTCTAGATTTTTTTTCATGCTCTAAGTCTACTCTTTTTTTCACTTTTATTTTAAAAATATTTCATTTTGACATAGTTTTTAAATTTTTAACTTTAGATGGTATACTTCTGCATGATTATTTTAGATTTTGAAACCAATTCCCATAATGCTAATGATGTTTTAGAAGTAGGTGCTTTTAAATTAGAGTTAAATAAAGGTCTTTATGAAATCAAAGAGACATTTCACCGATACTATTACTCAAAGTATCCTGTTAATAACTTTGCCTTGCAGATACATCACTTAGATCACGAAACTATTATGCAAAAAAGAGAAGATGCAACATATGCTTTGTTTTTTGCAGAAGATGAAGAATTTAAACTATTTTGTGCTGGGGCAAAAACATTGGTTGCTCATAATATCACCTTTGAACTCAAACATTTAGAAGGTATTGCTTCATTTGAAAATTATATTTGTACAATGAAAGCTAATCGTAATATTGTTAAAGCGTTAAATAAACGAGGTGGTATAAAAAACCCAAAACTTATTGAATGTTGTCATTTTTATGGAATTGATTTTGATGAAGAGAGTTATCATAGTGCTTTATATGATGTACGTAAAACGTTAGAAGTCTTAAATGCTATGCCAAAGTAGTTTTAGCTACTTTGTTGACTTATTTCTTGGTAGCGTTTGAGATTATAAAACTTTAACGTACCCTCACTCATACCTTCATAGTGAAAACTGTATTGATTTTTTCCAAAATGTTTTGATGAGTACATAGCAGTATCAGCTTTTTGGATTAAGTCTTTTGCATTTTGTGCATTATTAGGGAAAATGGAAACACCAATACTACAGCCTATTTTTATTTCATTATTTTCTATATTAATTGGAGTAGATAGTTTTTCAATGATGGTGTTACATGTGTGAATAATATTAGTATAATCTTGAATATCTTTAATAATAATAGTAAATTCATCCCCACTTAATCGTGAAACAACATCACTAACTCGAACATTTGCTTTTAAGGTTTTAGCAACAAATTGTAAAAGTTTATCTCCAATTAGATGTCCATAGTTATCATTAACTTCTTTAAAATTATCTAAGTCTAAAAATAGAAGGGCAAACTTTTTTTCATAGCGTTTAGATTCTGTTACAACTGATTCTAATTGCTCATTAAAAAAACATCGGTTAGGTAAGTTGGTTAAAATATCATAAAAAGCAAGTTTTTCAATACGTTCTTCATACTCTCGTTCTTTTGTAATATCTTGTGCTATAGAGATGTAGTAAATTTGATTATTGCTAATGATTTTATGAATTTGAGTACGATTTAAGTAGAGTTCTCCTGATTTTTTACGATCCCAAATCTCCCCTGTCCATACTAAGTTTTTATTGAGTACTTTCCAGAGTTTTTTATAAAATTTCTTGTCGTGCCATTTAGATTGTAAAATAGCAGGGTCAATACCAATTAACTCCTCTTTTGAGTAGCCGCTGGTTTTAACAAATGAGTTGTTAACATCAACAATTTCATTTTTACGATTGGTGATAGCAATAGCTGAAGAGCTTGATTTAAATACACGGGATAGTAGTTCAAGTTTTGCTTCATAGTTTTTGTTTTCTGTTACATTGGTACAGTTCCAAACTCTGCCTAGGTATTTTTGATTAAGAAATACAGGTTTAGAGTGAACTTCTAATATCTCTGCATTCTTTTTCAATGCTAAAAAGTTGCTCTCTTTTTTATCATTTTGCATAAGGTTTATAATATAGTCATTAAACTCTTCACTATTAGTAAGTTGTTCTTTTATATGATTTAATATAGTTTTGTTCGTTTTTCTCCTTAGTATATTTTTAGGAACATTCCACATTTTGAGGAAATTTTTATTGTAGTTTAGGATTTCTCCATCTTTTTTGATAACAATAATACCATCCTTTGTTGATTCTAAAGTTGCTTCAAGTGCAGAGTTTATCCGTAAGAGTTTGTTTTGTTGTAGCTTTTTTTCAAAAGCATTTGAAATGATTTCGCTTGAGAGTTTTAGAATATTGATGGTTTTATTTTTCCAGGTACGCTCATTTTTAATATCATCAAGTCCTATAAATCCAATCAGTTCTCCTTTGACGACTAAAGAAAAACATAAAATAGACTTTATTTTTTGTCGTTTTAAATCTTCTTGTTCATAGACAGCATCTTCTGGCATTGAATCAATATTTGATATATTAATAAGACCTTCTTTTTTAAGACTATTCATCCACCATTTAATTGGTAGTGTTGAAATGCCTTGATAGTTTTGTATCTCTTGAGGTACGCCTTTTTTAGAGTATTCATAACAATTGTGCATGATGGTTTGGTTTTTTGAAAAAGTAAAGATATAGGTACGATGAGTTTTTGTTATTTTTGCTAAGGCTTTTAGTGCTTTATTCATAGACGTATCAAAATCCTTATTTTTGATAAAATAAGAAGATAGTTTACTAATAAACTTATAAAGTCTTAACTGGTTATTCATAATTATTTTCCTTATCAATAATAAAAATAAGATAATAACATTCCTATTTTATAAGAAAGATTAACAAAAATAATAATTATTTATTTTCAACCAATTTAAAGAAAACTTTGCTTTTTTTCTTTTTTCTTAAAGTAGAATGTTAACATAAATTTTAATTAATCCAAACTTTTAAGATGGATATAATAGTAGTAATCGCTTAGAGAACATTGTATTAAATGTTTGAAAGGAGTGAATATGCATAAGGTTATGATATTAGGCTCAGGAAATATTGGGTTTGTATCCGCTTTGTTACTTCACTATAGTAGTGATTATGAAGTAACTGTTGTTGCTAGAGATAAAAAGCGCTTAAAAAATATTGAAAAACTGGGTATTGCAACTTTAGTTTATGATATTACTACAATAAAAAGTTTTGATAAGCTTTTTAAAGGTTGCGATAGTGTTATCTCTGCTTTGCCTTTTTATTTAAATAGTGCAGTTGCATATGCTGCATTGGATGCAGGTATTAATTATTTTGATTTTACAGAAGATGTTAAAACAAGTAATACTATTCAAGAAATATCAATGAAAGCAAAAGCTTCCCAAGTCTTTATTCCTCAGTGTGGATTAGCTCCTGGATTTATCTCTATTTTAGCATTTGATTTGTTTAAAAAGTTTGAACAAGTACATAGTATCAAAATGCGTGTAGGAGCACTTCCTAAAAACCCTTCCAATAAAATCTTGTATAATCTTACCTGGTCTACAGATGGCTTAATTAATGAGTATTGTAATGAGTGTTTTGCCATTAAAGACTCTCAATTAATCACCATACAAGCTTTAGAAGGTTTAGAAAAATTTTCTCTTGATGGTTTAGAGTATGAAGCATTTAATACTTCAGGAGGTCTAGGCACTTTATGTAATACCTTGCTAGGAAAGGTAAAAGAATTAAATTATAAAACCATACGTTATATGGGACACCGCCATTTTATGGATTTTTTAATTAATGATTTGCATTTAGGGCAAGAAAAAAGACGTGTAATTTTAAAAGATATTTTAGAATATGCTATTCCTATGACCAAACAAGATGTTGTTTTAATCTTTTGTAGTGTTACTGGTATTCGAAATGGAAAACTAGAACAGATAACTGATGTACGAAAAATCTATAATCAAAAAGTTCATAATGAATCCTTGAGTTCAATTCAAATAACAACTGCATCGGGACTTTGTGCAGTACTGGATATGGTTGTTAAAAAAGTGATTTCTCAAAAAGGGTTTATCAAGCAAGAGGATATTCCTTTAGAAGATTTTTTAAATAATCGTTTTGGAAAGGTTTATCGTAAATTAGAGTAAAGAGAGGATAGTTCAATGAAACAGCTAAGTTTTAATAATCTAGGATTAAGTGATTTGCTTCATAATGGATATTATCCAAGTCTACTTATAGGTCATAAAATTTTATATGGAACAGAGAAAAGTTTTAGTTCTTTTTCTCCCATTGATGGGAAAAAAAGTGCAACATTTAAAGGTTTGCAAAAAAAAGAGATAAAAAGAACTATTCAAAGTTTACATAAAACATTTCAAAAATGGCAAGAGGTCCCTGCCCCTAAACGTGGAGAACTCGTACGTATGGTAGGAGTAATTGCAAGAGAATATAAAGAAGAGTTAGCTTATTTAATTACCTTAGAATCTGGAAAAATTTTTGAAGAGGCTTTAGGAGAGGTTCAAGAGTTTATTGATGTATGTGATTTTGCCGTTGGATTATCACGACAACTTTATGGTTTAACCATAGCAAGTGAGCGTTATCGACATAAAATGATTGAGCAATGGCATCCTTTAGGTGTGATTGGTATTGTAAGTGCTTTTAATTTCCCTATGGCAGTTTGGGCATGGAATGCTATGATAGCTTTGGTGTGTGGAAATACACTGCTTTGGAAACCTTCGTCTCAAGCACCATTATGTGCCCTTGCTTGTCATCTTTTAGTACAAAAAGCATTACAAAGATTTCCCCAACTACCTCAAGAGATATCTTCAGTGGTCATTGCTAATAGAGAGTTGTCAAATGAAATATTAATCAATAAAAAAGTAAGGCTTGTTAGTGCTACAGGTTCAATTACTATGGGAAAAAATTTAGCACCTATTGTTGCTTCTAGATTGGGACGTTTGCTTTTAGAGTTAGGTGGAAATAATGCTATGATAGTAACCCCTAGTGCTAATATGGAACTTGCTTTAAAAGCAGCACTTTTTTCTGCAGTAGGAACTGCAGGTCAGCGATGTACTACCCTTCGTCGGCTTTTTGTGCATAAAAGTATTGCTCAAGTATTTGTTGAAAGTTTAATTAAGGCATATAAAAGTCTCTTAATAGGTAATCCTTTATCTAAAGATAATTTGATGGGACCCCTTATTAATAAAAAAGCTTACCTTCAGATGAAAAAAAGCCTTGAAGAAGCGAAAAAAGAGGGTGCTAAGATTCTTTATGGGGGAGAACGTATTGTTAAGCAGATACCAAGTGGTGGTTTTTATGTTAAGCCTGCTATTGTATATATCAAACATTCTGCACAAATACTACAAAAAGAGACTTTTGCTCCAATTTTATATATTATTGAGTATGATAATTTTAAAAAAGTTTTACAATGGCATAATGATGTTCCTCAAGGACTATCATCGGCTATTTTTTCGCAAGATTTACAAGAGACTGAACTGTTTACAAGTAGTATTGGAAGTGATTGTGGAATAGCCAATGTAAACATTGGTACAAGTGGTGCTGAAATTGGTGGTGCTTTTGGTGGAGAAAAAGAGACAGGAGGAGGAAGAGAGAGTGGTAGTGATGCTTGGAAAAACTATATGCGTCGTACTACTAATACTATTAATTATTCAAAAGAGATGCCACTATCACAAGGTATAGAGTTTGAGATATAAGGTTACTTGTAAAGTGACTTTATTTTAAAGTAATTTAAAATGTATTAGTATTTATGTGAAATTTTAAGACTTTCCTCATAGTGAGAAACTAAATCTTTTAAATCTTCAATTCTTTTTTCATAGTTATTTTTCTCTTTTGTAAGCTCCTCAATCTCTTTGTTTTGGTTTTTAAATTGTTCTTGTTGTTCTTCAAGTTTAATTAGTAAGCTTTGGTTTTGAGTTTGCCCTTTTTTGTATGAATCGTAAAGTTTTTCTAAATAGGCTTCTTTGTTTTTATTGTCTAAAGTTTTAATTTTTTCTATTTCATTTGTTGTGTTTTCAAAGCTATGAACTAATGTTAAAAGGTGTTTGATTTTTTTACTTTTTTGAAGGTTCTTTTCATGTAAGGTAACATTTTCACTGGTTATTTCTTCAATCTCTTTTTTTAAGAGCTCTAAATTGTTATCAAGATTAAAGTTTTTTGATGCAAGATTTGAGACTTTTTCTTGATACTTAGAAACATGTTCAACTACTTTTTTATTAAAGCTAGCTTTATGCTGTTCTTCTTCCGTGATTGAAAAGCGTATTGCCATATATTCAATGATATTTTGTTTTAAATCGTCATATATGGGAATGATTTTTGTTTTTGAAATAAAGGTTTCCCCTCTTTTTGAAAGATTTGGAATTTTCCCTTCCCAAATATTTCCTTTTTGTATTGTTGTCCACATTGTTTCAAAGAGTTCTTTTTTAGCACTAGGATGTTTCATTATATTATGATTTTTACCCATAAGTTCATCCCTTGAAAAACCTGAGATTTCACAAAATGCATCATTTGTAAAGGTAATATTTCCATCTAAATCTGTTTTTGAAACAAGTGCCACTTGATTGATGATATTTAAGTAGTTTTCACTCTCTTTTTGCAGATGTGAGGCACGTTTTTTGTAGTAGAGTTCATGGCATATATGGGAGATTTTTTCATAAATCATCTCTAAATCTAAAGGTTTCATAATATAGGAGTTTACATTAAGCTCAATGGCTTTAATTAGGTTATCAATTTCACTTCTTCCTGTAATAAAAATAATAGGAATTTCATGGTTCTCTTCTCTTATTTTTGCTACAAACTCTAAGCCATTCATTCTTGGCATATCTACATCACTAATAATAAGGTCAAAGTCACTGTTTGTAAAACGTGCCTGATATTTTTCAAGTGCTTCTACGCCATCTGATGCACTTTCTACTTCGTTAAATAGGCGTTGTAGGTATTTATCTAATACCTCTCTTGCTTCTGTTTCATCTTCAATGAGTAAAACATTTAACGATTTTAAAAATGGTTTTATATCTTCCATAATAGAGCCTTATTAAGCTAGTTTAATCTCTTTTAGAAAGTGATTTTTTTGGTTAATGAAGCATCAATTTTTATTGGGGCAACATTTAAGTTAATAAGCTTTTCAAGGTTTGAAAAGTCTCTTCTATAATTATCTAAAGTTATTTTAACACCATGTTCTTTAAACTCTTTAATAAAGTTGTTTATTTTTGTATTGTAAAAAATTTCTTTATTGTTATAAACATTAGGTTTAAAAGTCTCATTTTTTACACTATTTAAAAGTTTATTTTGTTTTTCTTTGTTTGTCTTAATATTATGAGTATAAATTGAATAAGCTTTTTTATGTTTTAAAGCATGGCTTAATGCTATATTTACGGTATCAAATAGTAAATTTTGCTCATATTTTAAAGAGATACCAAATGTTAAAAGTGGAGTAGTCTTTTTAAGTATGTTAAAATTGTTTTGTGCAACTCTTTTGATGATCTCAAGAATGATATCTTCATAAAATGAGTTTTCTTTTTTATAAGCAATAAAAGCGAATTGATTGTGTGAAACTCTAAAAAGCTCAATTGGTTCTTTAAAAATAATTGACTCAATAAAATAAATAAACTCTTTAATAAAGTTTTTCATCGTTTGATTAGAATAAGATTTATTTAGTATGTTATAGTTATCTATGTTAAAAAGAACAATTCCCTGATACTCGTTTTGTGTTAACTCTTGATGTAACGAGTTGGCATTACGTAGTCCAGATTCAGTATCGTAGTAAGTATTAAAATAATTGTTTGTCAACATTTTGACATCCTTCCCATAAACTAATGATAACACTCAATAGTCACAGAAAAGTATCAAAATGAACGTTCTTTCACTAAATTTTGAAGATGATGAATTTACTTAACTATTAATTATAAACTCTCTTCAATAATCTTGATGAGTGATGCTTGTGCTTCTTGTGCAATGTCAACTAAATCAGGATTAATATCATCAACAAGTTGTACCAGTGAGTTAAGTGCAATGGTTGTTTGTCCATTATCTTTGTAGATTGCAATTTTACAAGGCATAATACATGAGAGTGACATATCCTGAGTGAGTAATTGGTTTGCAATATTTGGATTGCATACATCAAGAACTTGACACTCGTTACCAAAGTCAATACCTTTTGAGTTTAGGGTCTCTTTAACATTATGAATATGAAGTACTCCAAATTTATAATTGGGTGCAATTTCTTGAATTGCATCTGCGGTTTCTTGTACACTTTTGTTGGTTTCAAATGTTTGTTTCACTACTTTCCTTTTCTATTTTTTTCTAAAGTTTCTATTTTCATCACGTTTGGTTGTTTTTTTTGAGCTTTTGGGTGCTTTTTTGGGTTTACGTTCAGGTTTTCGTAAACCCTTTTTTTCACTTAGTTGTTTTTTACGATATTGTACAACCCGTGGTGCTTTTTCTGTTGGTTCATACCCTTCTAAAATTTCTCGTGGAATATTGATAATGAGTTCTTTTTCAATTTCACTCATAAATTTATACTCTTTAACACAAAGTAGGGTAATTGCGTGTCCCTCATTTCCTGCTCGTCCTGTTCGTCCAACACGATGCGTAAAATCATCAACACTTTCAGGGAGTTCATAATTAACTACGTGGGGAAGTTGTTCAATATCAATACCTCGTGCAGCAATATCCGTTGCCACTAAAACGCGTATTTCTCCAGCTTTGAATTTTTTAAGTGCACGTGCTCGTGAGGGTTGTTTAATATCTCCATGGATACACTCTGAGGGCAATCCATCAAGGTTAAATTGTTCAACTAAATTGTTAGCTTGTTTTTTTGTATTAACAAAAACAAGCACTTGATTATAATTTTTACTTCCAATTAAAAAAGAGAGCATTTCTGCTTTTTTATCTTCATCTACTTTATAGGTTTCATGATTGATAAGTTTAACTGTTGAGCGTTGTTTATGTATTTGAATAACGGTTGGATTATTCAAAAACTCTTTGGCAAGTTTTTTAACATTTTGATTAAGTGTAGCACTGAACATTAGAATTTGCCGATTATGGCTAGCGTGAATAAAAAGCTCTTCAATATCTTCTAAAAACCCCATCTCCATCATGGTATCAGCTTCATCAAGTACTAGGGTTTGAATACTTGATAAATTAATATCTTTTTTATTTAAGTGGTCTTTTAGCCGTCCTGGCGTTGCCACTAAAATATCAATTCCATTATTTATTTTACGAAGTTGTTCTTTATGACTTAATCCCCCAACAACTGTTGTGTGTTTTATATCTAAATGGCGTCCATAGTGGGATATTGCTTTAGAAATTTGCATAGCAAGTTCTCGTGTTGGCACAAGTATTAATGCTCTAATAACTCTTTTTTCTGGATTAATAGTCGCTTGAAGTTCATCTAAAATTGGTAGTGTAAAAGCGGCAGTTTTACCTGTACCACTTTGAGCTGTTCCAATAACATCAACTTTTTTTAAAATAACAGGGATCGCTTTTTTTTGAATCTCTGTTGGTTTCTCATACCCTTCTTCTTTAAGGGCTTTTATAATATGTGGGTGAAGGTCAATATTTCCAAATGTTTTGATGCTTTATCCTTTATATGTAGTTACCCATCTCTGCATCTAAATAGGCATCAATGATTGAAGCAAACTCTTCAAAGCTTACATCTCCTTGTTTATTAAACATTACAACTTCTTCCCCATGGTCATCTTGTATAAAGTGGTTTGGGTTTTTAACTGTTTGTTGATATAAATCTTGAATATCTTCAGGGCTATCTAAATCATTGTATAAAAACCAGTTGACGGTTGCTTCATCAATACGTACTAAACCATACGTTTTTTCCTCGTCAATATAGTCTTGAATCGTGCCGTTTTCAAATTGGGCACCAACAACAATATCATTTTCATTTAAAATCATTTCCATTAAGAAGACCTTGAATTTTTTTAGAATAATACCCAATTGTTTCTAATAGGATTATCAATTACTAAATATAGATGCGTTCATTCATCTTGACGATATGTACTTTATCTTGTAACTGTTCAGTTAGTTTTTCTTTAAAAATTTCAAGTTTTTGTTGGTCTCCATGAATTAGATTGATACAGAATATATTGTCAATCTCTTTAATAAAATGGATTAAGTCTTTTTGATCGGCATGGGCAGAGAAACCATCAATTGAACTAACATTAGCTTCAATATTTAAAAGTTTTCCTTCGATTTCTATGGTAGTTTCACCTGTAAGAATTTTTCTTCCAAGTGTTCCTCCTACTTGATAACCAATAAAGAGAATCATATTTTTCTTATCTTGGATATAACGGGTAAGATGATATTTAACGCGACCACCTTCACACATTCCAGAACCTGCAATGATTATTTTAGCACCCTTTGTTTCATTGATTTGAATGGATTCTTCTTTCGTATAACAATAGGTTAGTTCTTTAAATTCAAAAGGATTTTCTCCCTTATCAATGATAGTTTTAATCTCTTCATTAAAAAATTCAGGATATTTATTAAAAGTGTGCGTGACGTTAATAGCTAAAGGAGAGTCTAGAAATACGGGCACATTCTTTAGTTTTTTTTCAAGGCTTAATTGCCGAAGTAAGTAAAGAATCTCTTGGGTTCTTTCAAGGGCAAAAGAGGGCAGAACAACTACGGCATTATTTTTGATAGTTTCAATAATTTGTGATTTGAATTTTTTAATGGAGAGTTCAAGGTTGGGGTGAATTCTATCTCCATAGGTTGATTCAATAAAAATATAGTTTGCTTCATGCCAAAAGTCAATAGGGGAGGTGATGATACGACCTTGTTGTCCAATATCTCCAGAAAAAACAGCACTTTTTTTCATACCATCTTCTTCATATTTTATTTTAAGCGTTGCCGAACCTAGGATGTGTCCTGCATTTTTAAAAGAGATTTTAATATTTTCTTGAAGATTTAATTCTTGGTTATATTCTAAGAACTCTCCAAACAATTCTAATGAAGGCTCAATATCTTCTATTCGATAAAGAGGATTTGGCTTTTCTTGTAAAATTCCAGCAGAATTTTTTAACATGAGTTTGGCAATATCAAAGGTAGCTTTTGTACAAATAATGCTTCCCTTGAATCCTTTTTTTACTAAAAGAGGAACACGTCCAATATGGTCTAAATGGGCATGGGTAAGAATAAGATAGTTAATTGTTTTGGGGTTAAAGCCAAATTCAGCAAAGTTAAGTTCCTCTTCTTTGCCTTGAAACATACCACAATCTATGAGTATTTTGATATGTCCAATTTCAAGAAGATGGCAAGACCCAGTTACTTCACCTGCTCCACCAAATGATGAATAAAATGCCATAGGTTAATCCTTTTGTATAGTAAATAATACTACAAAATTATTTAATAATAATGAAAACAAGGGGTATAAGTGCTTAAGTATGGTTTTATATTAAGCTTTACAAAGCCTATAAACTAGGAGATCTGGTTAAAAAAGCTTATTTAAGCTTTTGTTTTTATGTTAGTTTTGTTTTTTTGTTCCTTTCTAAAATAAAAGGAGTTACAATAAAGAAGATTAATTGCAAGGAGGTATGAATAACACAGATGAAATTTAACACTGTTATGAGAACTATTGCAATGAAAGTGGGAACTTTAAAAGGTTAACAAGTTACACGATAAAAGTATGATACTTTTATTTCTCCCCCATTCATTCCTTAAAACTAATTTTTCCTTTTAGTTCCCACGATTTTGTAGTAGTAAGGTGCTTTCCTTAAGCAAAATAAAATCAAACAAACACCCATTTATCCTCTATGGGGTCGCCCGATTCTCATAGGGGATTTTTTAATGGGTTAAACTACGAGTAGTTTTCTGTATATTAGGCGTTTTATCAACTAGTTTTGTTATACTTCGTTTTTAAAAGGATAAGTTATAAAATATAAGAAAATTCACGTTGAAATTACGAATGTTTGTCATTTGAAGTGTACTTTTTGTCCTCCTAAAATATTACCTAATCAAAATATGTCAACTTCTTTATTTGAAAAGATAAATCAAGAAGCAAAAGCTTATACTAATGAGTTAGCATACCATGTAGTAGGAGATCCTTTGGTAGTGATGAATTTAAGTGATTATTTGGATATTTCTGAAAAAAATGATTTAAAAGTAAATATAACAACAACTGCAAATAACTTAAAAAAAGAGATGTTTGAAGTATTATTACATCCTGCTTTAAAGCAGGTAAACTTTTCGCTTAATTCATATAATGCAAATTCCCATAAAAAGAGTTTAGATGAGTATTTAAAACCAATTTTTGATTATCTAAAGTTTGCAATACAACATAATCAGCAACATTTTATTAACTTACGTATTTGGAATTTAGATGATGAAAAGAGCGCAAAAGCTTTTAATCAGGCAGTTTTTGACTATGCCAATAAACTTTTTAATACACAAATGGATATTGATGATATTTATGAAAAACGACCTAAAAATATTCGCATAGCTTCAAAACTCTTTTTTAATTTTGATGACTATTTTGAATGGCCAAGTTTAGATGGTGATTTTGTCTCTAATGAAGGGTTTTGTTATGGGCTTGATTCGCATTTTTCTATTTTAGCTTCAGGTAAAGTAACCCCTTGTTGTTTAGATAAAGATGGAGTAATTGATTTGGGCGATTTAAATGAGAAGACGCTTGAAGAGGTTTTGAATTCGAAAAGAGTAAAAGAGATTCAAAAAGGATTTAAGAATAATAGGGTAGTTGAAGAGTTATGCAAGCACTGCTCTTACCGTATTCGATTTGATTAGTACACCATTTTTTCACATTAAAATGGATATAATATTTGTAGTTATTATGAGACTATTAAGGAAATAGATGAAAGCAGATACAGAAGTAGAGATTATTATTCAAAGTATTAAAGATTTTTTTACATCAAAGATGTTGATGTTTGCAATGGTACCACTTATTTTTGTAATGGTGGTGATGTACACGTTGTTTTTTACTGCAGCAGGTTATGGACTTGAAGCACTGCAACTTTATTTGGACCAAGTCCAAGCAGGACAAAGTGTGGTAATTGATCCAGCAGCTCCTTTTTATTTTATTTGGGCAGCAACAGTGTTTGGGTTTTTAGTACAGTACTCTATTCTTTCAGGATTGGTAGGTTTTTTAATTTATACTCTGGGAACTGTTTTTGTGATGATGTTTTCGGTCTTTTTAACCTTAGCTATTATTGGATTCTTAACACCTGGAATTTTAGCTATTCTTCATAAGCGTCACTATCAACATTTAGAGTTACATGGGCATGGGAATCTTTTCTCACCTTTATGGGTTTTACTTAAAGCTACTGGGGTGATGCTGGTGCTTTTTATTGTATTGATACCACTTTATTTTATTCCTTTACTTAATCTTGTAGCTATTAATCTTCCTTTATACTATTTTTTCCATAAGCTTTTAAATTATGATGTGGCATCAACCCTTTTAAGTGACGAAGAGTATGAAGTTATTTATGAGAAGAACTCTTTAGGGTTTAGAGTAAGAACACTCTTTTTGTATTTTGTTTCAATGATTCCTTTTATTACGCTTTTTTCTGCAGTATTTTATATTATCTATTTAGGACATGCATATTATTTAAAGCTTGAAAAGCTAAAAGGTAGTGTTATTAATGATATGGCAGATGTAAAAATGGAAAATGAGACAAAAAATGAAAAGAGTCATGAAGTTTATAAACGCGTAGAACAGTAAGTTCTACGTGCTATGAGAATGTATTAAAGCACTAATCGATACCCTGTTCCTTGGACATTTTTTAAGGTATTATCAGGTAGTTTTTTTCTAAAATTCTTAATAAAAAGTCGCAGTGCATTTTGAGTCATAACCGTATTATCATCCCATAAAATATTTTCGATTTCTTCATAGGTGATTAGTCGTTTTTTAATTACCAAAAGTTTTAAGAAGGCATTCTCTTTTTTAGTTAAAACAAACTCTTCTTCGGGACCTCTAATGAGGGATTTACTTTCATCATAAATCCAAGAGTGTGTTAGATTATAAACCTTTGCTCCTTCATAACTCTCCACAAAACTTTGTAAGGCTTCAGTGAGTTTCGCTTCTGTGATTGGTTTAACAATATATTTAACTAAATGTAGTTCAGCAGCATCGAGCATATAGTTTAAATCAGTATGTGCTGAAGTGATAATAATTCGCACTTTAGAGTCTGTTTTTCGAATACGTTTGGTAAGTTCAATACCGTTAAGTTTTGGCATTTGAATATCAGTGATAATTAAGTCAGGTTTCTCTTTTTCATAGATACGGTAAGCTTGCTCACCATCATTGGCTAAATAGATATTTTTAAACATACAATCAAGTATTTCATGAATATTTTTTTGGATACCAACTTCATCTTCTACATACAATAAGTTAAATCCACTAAGTTGATTTAAAAGCTCTTTTGTCATCGTTAAACCTCATGTTAAAGTAAAAACATCTCTATAGTTAAGATATGGTATCATAGCATATTATCTATTATATAACTATTGATTTATTGGAGTAACCTTGCGACTTATTACAGAAAAGAATATTTCTAAAATTATCATTTATGTTTTTATTATTATTATGACTTCTATGACTTTTTTTATCTCTTATTTTTATGTTAAAAATACTTATGATGATTTTGATTTACAGATGGAAAAGTTTGTTGAAGAGTATTATGATAATCAAAAAAAGTTTTTAAAAAAAGAGATTGATACAGTCATTGATATTTTGCGGTATAACTCTACTAAAAATGATTTAACCGAGGAGGAGTTAAAAAAAGATACGATTCGGCTTTTAAATAATATTACCTTTCAGGAGACAAAGAGTAACTATGTATTTGTATATGATATTAAAAATATTGCAGGAGGAGAAGATTTTGCACGTATGATTGTTAATCCAAATCGTCCTGATTTATTAGGACGTTTAATCTCTACAAATTATAAAGATGCAGATGGAAAAAAGTTTAGGGAACATTTTTTAAAAGATATTCGTGAAAGAGGAGAATCCTATACACAGTATGCCTACAAAAAACCAAAATCATCAGATATTAAACAGAAATTATCTTATTTTAAACACTATACTCCATGGAATTGGGTTATTGCTTCAGGTATCTATATTGATGATGTTGAAAGTGAGATAGAGAAGAAAAAAAAGGCGCTAAAGTTACGTGTTAAAACGCAAGTGATTCAAAACATTTTACTGTTTGTGCTCTTTTTATCCATTGCAATTGTTATCTCTATTTTAGTATCTCAAAAAATTGATGAGGTATTAAGAAACTATCAGGACAGAGTAAAAGCGAAATCAAAACAGTTACAAGAGTTAAATAACTCCCTTGAACAACGGGTATTTGAAGAGATTGAAAAAAATAGGGAAAAAGAGCAGTTGCTTGTACAAAAATCCCGATTTATTGCATTAGGAGAGATGATTTCTAATATTGCTCATCAATGGCGACAACCACTTTCAGAGCTCTCTTCGGTGTTAATGAGTATGAAGTTTAAACACGATATTGGGCAACTAGATGATAAAACAATGGAGCAAAAAGCGAAAGAGGCTGAACAGGTGATTGATTTCATGTCCCATACCATTGATGATTTTAGAAACTTTTTTATGCCTAAAAAGGATCGTCAAGAGTTTTTTGTGGCAAAATCAGTAGAGTCAGTCATGACCATTGTATCCAGCGCTTTAAGTAATAATAATATTAAAATAGAGTTTGATATTGATAAACACCTAAAATTAAATACTTATAAAAATGAGTATGAACAGGTAATTTTAAACATTATTTCCAATGCCAAAGATGTCATGATTTCTAAAAAGATAGAGAATCCAAAGATTGTTATTGAAGCAAAAAGAGTAGGTGACTTAGTTGAACTTTTTATTGAGGATAATGGAGGAGGAGTAACCGTTAAACCAAAAAATAAAATTTTTGAACCTTATTTTACAACTAAAGAGGACAGTGATGGTACAGGTATTGGGCTTTATATGTCAAAAACTATTGTGGATAAAAATATGCATGGTAAGTTACGTGTAAGAAACACTGCACAAGGTGCACGTTTTGAAATCATTGTTCCTATTAAACCACCCTTTTAAAATATGAAGAGTAAGCATAATATAAACCATAAATTTACTCTTTGTCAATATCTTTATATTGATCTTCTTTTTTCTTAGTGAGATAGGCTAACATCAGTACAACGATAATAATAACACTAAACGAGATAAGTTCATTTTGTAGGGTTTCCATTGTTTTCCTTTGATAGAAGTATAACTAATTTTATAAGTTTTAGGCATAAAAAAAGGCAAGAACATCATGTTCTTGCCTTTTTATTTAGAAGGTTATAGAGCTTTACTATTAACCTGCAAACATTAAGTTTGGAAGCCATAGTGCAATGCCTGGAATATACGTTACAAGTAGAAGTCCTACAAGAATCGTTAATGTCCATGGAAGGGCAGCTACAATAACATCTTTGATTGACATACCTGTTAAACCTGAGGTTACAAACAGGTTGAGCCCAACAGGCGGCGATACCATCCCTAGCTCCATATTAATTGTAATTACAATACCAAAGTGAATTGGGTCAATTCCAAGTGCAACTGCTACTGGTAATAGTAACGGTACCATAATCATAATAATTGCTGATGGTTCCATAAATGAACCAGCTAAGATAAGTAAAATGTTTACTAAAAGTAAGAACATAATTTTATCAACATTTGCTTCAATTAGTGCGTTTGTAATTCCCTGAGGGATATTTTCAATGGTTAAAAAGTGAGCAAATAACATTGCATTTGCAATAATAAACATAATCATTGCTGTTGTTTTTGCAGACTCTAAACCTACTGCGAATATCTCTTTAAGTTTAATATCTCTATAAACAAATACAGAAATAACAAATGCCCATACTGCTGCAACTGCTGCTGCTTCAGTTGGAGTAAAGATACCACCATAGATACCACCAATAACAATAACAATTGTCATAAGTCCCCATGATGCATCTTTCATACGTGCTAGTCGTTCTTTAAATGGTTTTGGTTCTGTTCTTTTAAATCCAAGTCTTCTTGCACCTACATAAGTAACAAACATCATCATAATACCAAGACCAATACCTGGAACAACACCTGCCATGAATAGTTTACCAATAGAAACTTCTGCTGTTACCCCATAAACAATTAGTACAATTGATGGTGGAATAAGAATACCTAAAGAACCTGCTGTTGCAATCGTACCAACGGCATACTTCTTAGGATAACCCGCTTGCATAATAGCACCAAACATAATCGAACCAATTGCAACAACTGTTGCTGGAGAAGACCCAGAAACCGCTGCAAAGATAATTGATGCAAAAATTGCTGAAATTGGAAGACCACCTGGAAGGTGTCCTACACACGATTTAGCAAACTCAATAATTCTCTGTGCTGCTGAACCTTTTGATAAAAGGTTACCTGCAAGAACGAACATTGGAATTGCCATAAGCGAATAGTGTTCAATTTTTTCGAACATCATAGATGAAATCTCAATAGGAGAAATGTCTGTAAACAACATTAATGTTGTAAATGTTGCTGCACCTAAACAAATTGCAATAGGTGTCCCTAAAATTACTAAAAAGAAAAATATACCAAACAGTACTGCAACACTCATAGCATACCTCCTGTTTTCTTCTCTACTTCTTTAACCATATCGTTTAACTCTTTTACGTGTTCATTTGTATTATCTTTTGATTTTACACCAAGTTCAGCTAATACCATTTCAGCTTCACTCTCTTTTAAGATTTTGTCGTGACTTGTTACAAGGATTGTATGAAGTCTCTCCGCAACTCTATAAGCTGCAAAACCAAATGCTACTGGAATAACTAAGTAGATAATCCACATAGGCATATCCCAAAGGTCAATTGATCTCTCATCTAAATCAATTACAAGTAAAAGATACTCATAACCAAAGTAGGCAACTGCAACTAAGAATATAATTGTAATTGTATGTGAAATAATTAACATAACTTTTGCTGCTCTTGAAGAGACATTATCAAGTACAACCGTAACGGCAATATGTGCATCTTTT
Source organism: uncultured Arcobacter sp. (assembly GCA_964538295.1). GTDB lineage: Bacteria > Campylobacterota > Campylobacteria > Campylobacterales > Arcobacteraceae > Arcobacter_A. Next base: position 19,130 of record CAZIES010000030.1, read on the forward strand.
TTGAAACAGTAAGCTGCTCCAAAGAAGACACTCCAAAGAAATACATAAATTGTAAACTCTGTTGCCCAAACTAATGATGCATCAAAAGCATATCTTGCTACAACATTAATAAAGGCAACACTGACACCTAAAAACATACCCATGACGGCTATTTTTTGGTTAATGTGACCAATAATAGAACTAATTAATCGAAACATAAGACACCTACTTTGTGTTAAGTGAAGCTTTTATTAACTCTTCACCGATGATTGCGTTGTCGTAAAACTCTGGATAGATTTTACTAACTGCTGCTTGCCATTGTGCACGTTGGTTATCATTGAGTTCAATAATCTCTAACTTACCAGTTTTTTGTGCATACTCTTTTATTAAGTTTAACTGTTTTGTATTTAAGTCTTCAGCAAACTCTCTCTCTTTGATGGTTGCTTCATCCATTGCTTGTTTTACAAGTTTTTGTAAATCAGCTGGTAATGAATTCCAGAACTTTTCACTCATAACAACTAAGTAACCTAAGTAACCATGATTAGATAGTGTTAAGTATTTTTGTACCTCATGAAACTTTTTAGTATAGATGTTTGAGTTAGTGTTTTCTTGACCATCAATAACCCCTTGTTGTAATCCTGAATAGACTTCAGAAAAAGGCATCATTTGTGGATTAGCTCCAACTGAGTGAAATTGTGCTTCAAGTACTTTAGAAGACATGATTCTAAACTTTTGTCCTGCTGCATCTGATGGCACGATTAGTGGCTTTTTAGATGAAGAGAGTTGTTTAAAATGGTTATCCCAAAAGTTTAAAGCAACATAACCTTTGTCTGTTACCATCTGTTTAAGTTTTGTTCCTACCATACCATCTTGTACTCTGTGTAAATGATCCATGTCTTTAAATAAAAACGGTAAATCAAAGAGGGCTAATTGAGGAACAATCTTTCCAAATTTTGAAAAACTCGGTGCTGCCATTTGCACTGAATCTAGTTTTAATGCTTTAAGTACTGCATTGTCTTTATATAGTTGTGATGAAGGATAGACTTGAACATCAATTTTTCCTTTTGATAGCTCTTCAAGTCGTTTCTCAAAAAAATCAGCCGCTTTACCTTTTGGGGTATTAGGACTAACTACATGAGAAAACTTTAATACATATTTAGAACTCTTTGCATCTGTTTTTTTAGCTTCAGTACTTTTTGTGGTATTATCACTACCGCAACCAGTAAGAAGCAAAAGAGATGCAAGGGTTGTACTAAACAGTAAACCTTTCATGCCTTTCGTCATACTAAACTCCTTTTTGTGTTATAAGAAAAGTATAATGTAAAGTTATGTAGATGTTATGTAGTTTGAACACAGTTTTTGAATTTTTTAGAAATTGTTATAAAAACTCTTGAAAGAGTGGTAAAATGGTAACTTTTGATTTGTTTTTGTAGTGTAGAAGTGTAGAAATTATGTTAAAAATCTCACTGGAAAACCAGTGAGATTAAAGTAGGAAACTATTCAGTTGCTAAAGTCTTTTTAATTAACTCTTCACCGATTAATTTGTCAGAGTAGAACTCTGGGTAGATTTTACTTACTGCATCAGCCCAAGCTTGTCTTTGCTCAGCTGTTAATGTAATAATTTCTAACTTACCAGTTTTCTCAGCATACTCTTTGATTAAGTTAAATTGTTTTGTATTTAACTCTTCTGCGTATTCTCTCTCTTTTTGAGTTGCTTCGTTCATAGCTTGAACAACATTTTTTTGTAAATCTTTAGGTAATGATTTCCAGAATTTTTTAGACATAACTACTAAGTATCCTAAGTAACCGTGGTTTGTTACTGTTAAGTATTTTTGAACTTCGTGGAATTTTTTAGTAAAGATGTTTGAATTAGTGTTTTCTTGACCATCAATAACCCCTTGTTGTAACCCTGAATAAACTTCAGAGAAAGGCATCATTTGTGGGTTAGCACCAACTGCTTTAAATTGTGCTTCAAGTACTTTTGAAGACATAATTCTAAATTTTTGTCCTGCTGCATCTTCAGGTTTAATTAACGCTTTTTTAGAAGATGAAAGTTGTTTAAAGTGGTTGTCCCAGAATGATAATGCTACGATTCCTTTTTTTGTTACCATAGCTTTAAGTTTTGTACCTACATCACCATCTTGAACTCTGTGTAAGTGGTCGATATCTTTGAATAAAAATGGTAAATCAAATAGTGCTAAGTTTGGTACAATTTTACCAAATTTAGAAAATGATGGTGCTGCCATTTGAACTGAATCTAATCGAATCGCTTTTAATACAGCGTTATCTTTATATAACTGAGATGATGGGTAAACTTGAACATCAATTTTCCCTCCAGAAAGCTCTTCTAATCTTTTTTCGAAGAATCTTGCTGCTTTACCTTTTGGTGTGTTATCACTTACTACGTGAGAGAATTTTAGTGTATACTCTGCTGCCATTGCTGAAGTAGCAACCATAGCTGCTGCAACTGTTCCTAATACAAATTTTTTCATTTGGACTCCTTGTCTGTTTTGTTTGTTTTCAAGAAAAGTATTGCATAAAGTTATGTAAGTATTATGTAGGATGATGACATAATTTAACAAATTTGATGATAAAAAATGCAAAAACATAGCATTAACGTAGCATTTAAGATAAGGGGAAAATTGTGTTCTGTTTTTCCCTTATTATATAATGTATAGAAGTAATAATTTAAGGGCTAGTTTTTAATACACCTAACACCATAGTGATCATTTTTATAATACCAGCCTGTTTTCCCTTCCCCAAAATAGAAAGGGTGAGCTGCATTTGATCTATTCTTTGCTTCAGTAGATGTCCAATAAGAGACGGATAAATCAAACCCAGAGATATTAGAGTTTTTCCCGTTATCTAACCAAACTGATTTAATTTCTTTATAGGTTGGAAGTCTGGCGTCTTGTTTCTCACAAAATGCTTTTGCTTTGTACCAGTTCAATCTTTTAGCGGATTCTTCACTCCAATTGAACTCTTTTGCACTTACATTTTGTACTGCAAAAAGAAGTACAAAAAGTACTATTTTTTTTAGTATAAAAAAAATGTTTCTTTTTGTCATTAATAAACCTTTAAAATTCGATGTGGACAATCATAGCTAAACTTAAATTTAAACTAAATGAAGGATGAAATGTCCCAATTATGTACATTTTAACCAATATTTAAACATACTTTTGGTATCCTCTTGGTCTTTCACATGGGAATATAAATGAAAAAATTTTACAAAGGACAATAATGGGTTGTAATTTAGATTTACTAACG
>CAZIES010000031.1:0-21942 GCA_964538295.1 uncultured Arcobacter sp.
GGTAATATTGCCCATCAATGGAGACAACCTCTAAGTGCTATAAGTACTGTTGCAACAGGAATGGATGTTAAGTTAGAGTATGATGTTTTTGATAAAAAAGATGCCAAAAGAGATATAAAAGTTATTGTGGATACAACACAATATCTTTCCAATACTATTGATGATTTTAGAAACTTTTTTGCAGAAAATAAAAGCTTTGAAAATTGTGATTTATCACAAATTATACAGCATAATATGAACCTTCTTGAGGCTTCCTTAAAAGAGAGTCATATTCAAGTGGTAACTCACTTAGAGCGTGTTATGACAAAAGTGATTCGTAATGAGTTGAGTCAAGGGCTTTTAAATATTATTACTAATGCTAAAGATGTTTTATGTGAGCGTATTGTCAGCCCTTCCGAGCGTTTAATTATAATTACGTTAAAACAAGATGAAACCTATGCCATTATTACCATACAAGATAGTGCAGGTGGAATTGATGAAACTATTATGAATAAGATTTTTGAACCCTATTTTACAACGAAGCATCAAAGTCAAGGTACCGGTATAGGATTATATATGGCAAGAGAGATTATCGTTAAACATCTAAAAGGGCAGATACTTATAAATAATAGTCATTTTGAGCATAAAAATAATCCTTATATTGGAGCTTGCTTTACTATAAAGATTCCTTTATAAGTTTTATAGAAAAAACAAGAAAAAAAGCTATAATAACTTTAAGGTGCAACTTAGGATATAAAATGGAAAATGTTATTCGTATATTAGGTGCTTATGGTGGAAAAAATTATGAATTAAACACAACCTGCATACAGCTAACAGATAACATAACGATTGATGCAGGTAATATTTTAAAATCATTGGGTGATAGTGCTAAAGAGATTAATCATATTTTCTTAACCCATTCTCACTTTGATCATATTATTGATATTCCTTTTTTAATTGATACTTTTTATGAAAGTAGACAAGAACCTTTACAGATTTATGGCGTAAAAGGAACAATTACGGCTTTAAAAGAGTTTATTTTAAATGAAAAAATCTGGCCTGATTTTTCAGAGATTAAACTTTTACACTCCCATGAAGATGCTATCGTATTTAATGAAATTACTTATGGTGAGATAATTACTTTTGATGAGGTTAAATTAAAAGTGATTAAAAATAATCACATGGAGGCAAGTTGTGGTTATGTTATTACTAAAAATGAGTATGCAACACTCTTTACTTCAGATACCTACAAATGCCCTGAAATCTGGAATGAAATAAATGAAAACCATCAAATTAAATCTGTTATTGTCGATGTCTCTTTCCCTTCTCGTTTTGAAAAATTAGCTTTTGATAGTAAACATTTAACCCCACAGCTACTTTTTAAAGAGTTAAAACAGTTGAAAAGAAATGATGTTACTATATTTATTAATCATTTAAAACCTCTTTATATCACGGATATTAAAACAGAGATAAATCAATTGAATCTGTTGTGGAACAATGGTTATGTTCTAAAAGATTCAGATATGATAAATTTAAAATCATGTAAAGTGATTCATAGCTTTGATAGCAATCGACAACAAATTAAGTATCTTAATAAAATTGGTTATGCCTTAACTAGTGAAAAAAACTTTGATAGATTAATGGATAAAATTTTAAGTGCAGCAAAAGAGCTAACCAATGCTGATGCAGGAACTATCTACTTAATGAATGAAGAGGAGACAAAATTAAAATTTAAGATTGTTCATACAGATTCTATGCAAGTACAAATGGGAGGTACAGGAGAAGAGATAAAGTGGCCTGATTTAGATTTGTATGATGAACAGGGAAATGCTAATCTTGATAAAATATCAGTTTGTTGTGCTTTAGAAAATAGGCTAATTAACGTGCCTGATGTGTATGAAGCTCAAACGTATGATTTTACGGGACCTAAAAATTTTGATACTATAACAAATTATAAAACCAAGTCAATGTTAGTAGTTCCTTTAATTAATAATGATAATGATGTTATTGGAGTGCTTCAACTTATCAATAAAAAAAATCTTTATAGCAAACTTGTAGAGTTTAATTTAGAAGATGAAAAACTTATCTTATCAATGGGTTCACAAGCTGCAGTTGCTATTTCAAATTCACGCTTAATAAAGGGCTTAGAGACACTTTTAAATGCCTTTATTAAGTCTATTGCAACAGCTATTGGTGAAAAGTCAAAATACACTGTGGGACACATTAATCGTGTGGCAGAGATTACTATTGATATTGCACGAGCGATTAATGAAGATACTACGGGTATGTTTAAAGATAAGTTTTATTGTGAAGAGGAGTTAAAGCAACTTGATATTGCAGCATGGATGCATGATGTTGGAAAAATTGCAACACCAGAGTATGTCGTTGATAAAGCAACAAAACTAGAGACAATACATGATCGAATAGCTTTAGTTGAAGCAAAATTTGAAGTTTTAAAACGTGATGTTGAACTGGATTATTATAAGCAGTTATCGGCTTTAAGCAGTGAAGAGGAACGTATTTTAGTGACACAGAAATTTAATGACACAATTGAAAGCTTAGAAGAGGATTTTACTTTTATTAAAACAAATAATAAAGGTATGGAATACATGACTGATGATAGGGTTGAACGTATTCATAAAATTGCAAAAAAATCAATTATCATTAATAATACTAAAGTTGCTTTGTTATCAGAAGATGAAGTTGAAAACTTAACTATACAAAGAGGAACATTGACTGAAAAAGAGCGCTTTATTATTAATGATCATGCCGCACTTAGTTTAAAAATGTTGGAGTCTTTGCCTTTTCCCAAAAAGTTACGAGAGGTTCCTCAAATTGCAGGGGGACATCATGAAAAAATACGTGGTGGTGGTTATCCTAGAAATCTTAAAGGTGATGAAATTAGTTTTGAAGCAAGGATTTTAGCTATTGCAGATATTTTTGAAGCCTTAACTGCCCATGATAGACCCTATAAAGAACCTAACACTTTAAATCAATCTCTACGTATTTTATATTTTATGGCTAAAGATAATGATTTAGATAGAAAGCTTGTGAAGTTTTTTATAGAAAATAAAATTTATCTCTCTTATACAAAATATAATCTTATGCCCGAACAGCTTGATGAAGTGAAAATTGATTGTAGCGATTTATAATTTATCTAAATCATCTAAAATGTTGATTTTTTCTTGGGTTGCTTTATAAAAAGGAAGTGTAACTTCATTAAAACTCTCTTTATCTTCAAAAAGATTGATATACCATTTAAAAGAGATATGACGACTTTTTAAAGCCTCTTTTGATAGTAGCGTATCATTGATACTTCCAAGCCTACTTGGAACAATTAAAGCTACTGGTGTGTTAAAGGTTTTAATAAGATCAATAATAAAAAAATCTTTTTCTATGGGTACTAAGAGTCCTCCTGCACCTTCAATAATTAAAAAATCACAAAAGTTTAGAAGATAATCCTTCTTTTTTTGTAAAAAGGTAATATCAATACTTGTTGAGCCTTTTGCCACAAAAGGAGCTGCAGGAAGTTTAAATTGATATGGAACCACATCATTGATACTAACTTGGAAATCAGGATTAAGTTCTTGCGTTAGTTTTAGCATAGCAGATCCATCAATTGGTTCATGCTCTACCCCTGTTTCAATTGGCTTAAAATAACCTACTTTAAAACCTTTTCTTGCATAATATCTTAAGAATTTTTCACATGCATAAGTCTTTCCTACATCGGTATTTGTTGCTGTGATAAAGAGGGTATTGGTGCTCATTTTTTACTCATTAAAATTAATTAGATATTGTTATATTTTTGTTATAAAACTATGTTATACTGATAAATAAAGTTGAAAAAAGAGTTACTATGCCTAAATTTAAAGAAGTAAACTTTTGGTTAATATATTTTATTATCAGCGCAGTAATCATACTTATTTCTTCCTTAACTTTTTATAGTGAATGGAATTCAACAAAAAACAAATATATTGAACAGATTTCTAATATAAATCGAATCACTTTGCAAAATACACTCTCCGCTTTTCATTTTCAAGAGTCAACTCTTAAGATTTTAGGAAAAAACCTTCTCTCCATTGATGCATATAATTATCCAGAGTTTGGACGAAAAACGGTTGAAGAGATGATAGAGGTGAATAAAGGCTTAGTTGCTTTTGGATTAGCTAAATACAATGGACAGTTAATTTTAGTTTCTAATATTCCTGCGGGTAAAAAACTGCCAAATTTAATGCAAAATGAAAAGAGTCGTGAAAGTTTTAAGATTGCAAGAGAATCAACAAATAAAATGCAGTTAGGAAGAACTTATTTATTAAAAGCTTCAAATAGTTGGGGAATGCCTATTCGTATGGCAATTTTAAATAAACATGGAGAAATACCTTTAGTAATGACTGCAGGTATTCGTGTCGATGGGGGAGATACTGCTTTAAATGTTAAAGAATTACCTAAAGATACACTCGTACAAGTAGTGAGAAAAGATGGTTATATTCAGTTTCAAAACCCTATTGCAAAAAATGATTATGCAAAGGTTTATAATCAACTTTTTGATAAAGAAGTCTTTAATAAATTACAAGCACTTTCAAATGATATTCTTATTTTTGATAGCCATTTAACAGGAAAAGACTCTTTATCCTCAGCCTTGTATATGCAAGAGTATGATTTGTATACGGTTGTTTCTATGCCTTATGAAAAGATTTATGCTGAGTATTATGAAAAACTTATTCTTTGGATAGTTTTACTGTTATTACTTCTGTTTGGTTTGTACCTTATTTTTAGGCATAGTATTAACCTACAAACAGTAGCAGCAAATCGTTTAAAATATATGGCAAGACATGATAGTTTGACCAATTTGCCTAATCGCTTAGCTTTACAAGAAGAGATTGAAGAGCGCATTGCAAATCAAGAAAACTTTTATGTCCTTTTTTTAGATTTGGATAATTTTAAACATATCAATGATACCTATGGACATACCTTAGGAGATGAACTTTTAAAAATAGTTGCAAGTAGATTACGTACTAAGTTGTTTGAGGGTGACTATATGGCAAGACAGGGTGGTGATGAGTTTATCTTACTTGTTTCAGAGCATCAAGGTGAACCAATTAGAAATTTGGCAAAGACGATTCTTAATATCTTTTTAGAGCCGATTTTTATTCAAAATAATGAATTGTATTCAGGTACAAGTATTGGTATTTCCCGCAATGAACATAAACATGAAAATGCTTCGGATATTTTAAATAAAGCTGATATTGCTTTGTATAAAGCAAAAGAGAACAAAAATGCTTACGTCTTTTTTTCTGAAGAGTTGTATAAAGATTCTAAACACTATATTCAAGTAGAGTCAAAACTACGACAAGCGATTAAAAAAGAGGAACTCTATTTAGTTTACCAGCCAAAAATTGATGCAACTACTCTTGAGATAACTGGAGTGGAAGCCCTTTTACGATGGGAGAACGACTATTTAGGTTTTGTATCACCAGAGCTTTTTATTCCTATAGCTGAAAAGAGTGGCTTAATTAATGAAATAGGAAGTTTTGTTATTCAAAAAGCGCAAAGTGATGTTTTGGAGATTTGGGGAACTACTAAGAAACAATTTAAGTTATCTGTCAATGTATCACCAAGGCAACTTGTTTCCCAAAAAGATAGAAAGCACTTTAAAAAGCTTATAAAGAGCGATGTTTTTCCAAAAGATTATTTTATAATTGAAGTTACAGAGAATGTTTTTATTTCGGAGACTCAAAAGACAATTGCTTTTTTAGATAAAGTAAGAAGTTTAGGAATAGGTGTTTCGTTAGATGATTTTGGTACAGGATTCTCATCATTAAGTATTTTAAGTAAACTTCCACTAACCGAACTAAAAGTTGATAAATCTTTTGTTCAAAATATGCTTTTAGATAATGAAAATATGATGTTGGTAAAATCAATTATAAATATTGGTAAAAACATGCATCTTAAAGTTGTTGCTGAGGGTGTTGAAACAAAAGAAGAGTTACAAATTCTACAAGAAATGGGATGTGAAATCTATCAAGGTTATTACTTTAGTAAGCCACTTAAAAAAGAAGAACTTATCTCTTATTTAACTTCTAAAAACTAAAAAAATCTTTTATTTTACTGCTTAGTTTTGAACTTTTATCAATGTTAGTTCTTTTTTGCTATAATATAACTATAAATAACAAAAAAGGTTTGAAGTGGCAAACGAATTTGAAATAGAGTTAGCTGATGATATAGAGGTAAAGGAGCCTAGTAAATATAAGGTTTTCTTGTTAAATGATGATTATTCAACCATGGATTTTGTCATCGAAGTATTGGTGAAAGTTTTTAGAAAATCGACAGATGAAGCAGCAAAAATAATGTTGAATATTCATAACAATGGAAAAGAGCTTTGTGGTGTTTATAGCCACGAGATTGCAAGTACAAAAGTAAGTCAAGTAAAAACAATGGCACGAACCAAGGGTTTCCCTTTAAAAGCTGTAATGGAAGAAGAGTAATGATAAGTAAAGAGTTAAGAGATATATTTTCACAAGCTGTATCTTATGCAAAAACAAGCAAACATGAATATTTGACTATAGAACATATTTTTTTAATGTTACTTAATGATGAGTTTATTGAAGGAATGCTCACAGATTTAGGTTTAGATACGAACAAAATATTTAATGATACTAAAAAACATATTGATGAAAGTACACCTAAATTGCCAGATGATACAGAAGAAGATCCTATTGAAACGGTCACATTAACTTCTGTGATTGAGCATATGGTAGCCCATACGCAAACTTCTGGAAAAGGTAATGCGACAGTTGATGATATGTTTGTTGCAATATTAAAGAATGAAAAATCTTATGCAATGTATTTATTAAAAATGCAAGGAATTGAGCGGGTTGATATTCTAGAAGAGATTTCTCATAAAGAGGAAGATGAAACTGATGAGATTGAATCACCTACTAAACAAAATGATGTTTTAATTAAAAACTCAACAGAGTTAGTGGCATTGGCTAAAAAAGGTGAAATAGATCCAGTTATTGGTCGTGAAGATGAGATTAAACGAGTTGTTCAGATTTTAAGCCGACGTAAGAAAAATAACCCCATATTAGTGGGCGAACCAGGTGTTGGAAAAACTGCTATTGCAGAAGGTTTAGCTTTGGAAATTGCCAGTGGAAATGTTCCTTTTACTATAAAAGACTCAAAACTTTTTTCCCTTGATATGGGATCACTTTTAGCTGGTACGAAGTATCGAGGTGATTTTGAAAAGAAACTCAAAGCACTTTTAAAAGAGATTAGTAGTGTTCCAAATGCCATTTTATTTATTGATGAGATTCATACCATTGTTGGTGCTGGAAGTGTTGGTGGAAGTGCCATGGATGCTTCAAATATTTTAAAACCAATGCTTGCAAGTGGAAAGTTAAAATGTATAGGGGCAACAACATTTAGTGAGTTTAGAAATGATTTTTCTAAAGATAAAGCATTGAGTCGTCGCTTTGCTAAAGTAGATATTAATGAACCAAGTGTTGATGACTGTATTGCTATCTTGGATGGATTAAAAGCTAAATATGAGCAGTTTCACAATGTAAAATTTAATAAAAATGCAATCAAAATGGCAGTTGAATTAAGTAAGAAATATTTTAATGATAGATTCTTACCTGATAGTGCAATTGATGTTATTGATGAGGTTGCTGCAACTAAAAAACTTGATTTAAATAGTGAAGGAAAAAAGAAAAAAGCGATTTCTATTACGCAAAAAGACATTGAAACAACAGTTGGTAAGATGGCACATATACCACCAAAATCTGCTACTAAATCAGATTTAACACTTTTACGTTCGTTAGAAAAGAATATGCAAAAACGTGTTTTTGGTCAAAATGATGCCATAACATCAATTGTTAAAGCAATTAAGGTTAATAGAGCAGGGCTTGGTGGAGATTCTAAACCAATAGGAAGTTTTCTTTTTACTGGACCAACAGGTGTGGGTAAAACAGAAGTGGCAAAAGAGTTATCGGCTCAATTAGGGATTCACTTTGAACGATTTGATATGAGTGAGTATATGGAAGCTCATACAATTTCACGACTGATTGGTGCACCTGCAGGATATGTTGGTTTTGAAAATGGTGGACTATTAACTGAAGCTATAAGAAAACATCCTCATTGTGTATTGTTACTTGATGAGATAGAAAAAGCACATCCTGATTTAATGTCTGTACTTCTTCAAGTAATGGATAATGCGGCATTAACAGATAATAATGGAAACGTAGCAGATTTTCAAAATGTTATTTTAATTATGACTTCAAATCTTGGTTCTTCAGAAGCTAATGTTATGGGATTTGCAAAAGATGATAGCCTTAATGAAGGAAAAGCAATTAAGAAATTTTTTGCTCCGGAGTTTAGAAATAGACTTGATACTGTAGTTTCTTTTGATGCATTAAGTATGAGTGTTGTTGCTAAAGTTGTTGGAAAATTTATTGGTGATATGGCAGAACAAATTAGCGATAAAAATATTGAAATTGTTATATCTAATAGAGCTAAAAAAGAGTTAGCACGACTTGGGTATGATAAAGAGATGGGGGCTCGACCTTTAAACAGAGTGATTTCTGATAAAATTAAGATGCCATTAACAGATGAAATTCTATTTGGAAAACTTAAAAATGGAGGAAAAGTCTCTATTGATTTTGTAAAAGGTGAATTTGATTTTATATTTGAAAGTAATTAAAATTATTATTTGGTATAATATTGAAAATTGATAATAAGGAATGTTTAATGCGATTTTTATTAAGTTCAGTAGTTTTAGCAACACTTTTTTTTACAGGATGTGGGGAACAACAAGAGCAAAAAAAAGTAGAGGTTAAACCCGAAGTTAAAGTAGAACAGAAGCAAGAGTCTACAAAAATACAAGAGGTTGCTAATAATTTAAAAGCAACAACTAATGATGCTATTGATGTTGCTGCAAAAATGGCAGAAGAGTTATCTAAAGAGTCAGATAAAATGGTTCAAAAGATTCAAGAAGAGTCAAAAGTTGTTGTTAAAGAAGTAGCAAAACAAACCAAAGAACTTTCAGCCGTTGCTGTTGAAAAAGTCAACGAAGTTAAAAAAGAGCTTGATACACAAATTGATCAAGTTATTCAAGAAAAACAAAATGAGGTACTTGAAAATAGTGCTGCAAAAGATCTTTATTTAAAATGTGCTGGATGTCATGGACAAAAAGCTGAGCGAGCAGCACTGAATAAATCAGAGATTATTCAAGGATGGGAAGTTCAACGAACCATTGATGTTCTAAATGGGTATAAAAATGGAAGTTACGGTGGAACGATGAAATCACTTATGACGGGACAAGTAGCAAATTTAAGTGATGAAGAGATTAAGCTTCTTTCTGAGTATATTTTTCAGCTTAAATAAAAACTTTTTATAATTTGATTTAAGTAGCACCAAAGAGATAAGAATAGTAAGGGAAGACTAGATTAGTGCTACTTGAATCTTTGAAACCATTTCAAGGATTATATTGAATATCTTTCCTTTAGATAAATTTTCTTATACCTTTCCAGATGCTAATGATGCAAGTCCCCAAGGAGTTGTTGCTTATGGTGGTGACTTAAACCCAAATCGTATTATCAAAGCTTACATGAATGGAATTTTTCCATGGTATAATGAAGGGGATCCCATACTTTGGTGGAGTCCTAACCCTCGGCTTGTACTTTACTTTGATGACTTTAAAGTATCTAAGTCATTACAAAAAAGTATTGATAAAAAAATTTATGATATTAAATTTGATACCAATTTTAAAGAAGTGATGTGTGAGTGTGCTAAAGTTCCAAGAGTTGGACAAAAAGGTACGTGGATATTGCCAGAAATTATTGAAGCTTATGAAAAACTTTTTGAATTGGGATTTGCTCACTCTTTTGAAGCTTACTTTGAAGGGGAGCTTGTAGGTGGTGGCTACGGAATTGTTATTGGTGATATTTTTTGTGGAGAGTCTATGTTTGCAAAAAAAAGTGATGCCTCTAAGGTGGCTTTTTATTATTTAGTAAAACATTTAAAACAAAAAGGTTTTCGTTTTATTGATTGTCAAATACCAACACCTCATTTAGTCTCTTTAGGTGCCCAAGAAATACCAAGAGAGAAATTCTTATCTTTTGTTCAAGAGGCACTAACTCACCCTAAAGAGTTTTAGTTTTAATTTGTCAGAAAACTTTTTGTTTCTTTGAATATAATTCCAAAAAAAAATATTAAATAATATAAGGTAACCTTATGATTAAAAAACTTGATGTTAATTCCAATGAGTTTCAAACAGAACTAGAAATTACTAAGCAATTTACTCAAAAAGTGTGTGAACAGTTTGGCTTTGTTTATAATCCTGAAGCTGATGTTAATGAATCTGTTCAGCAAGGCTTAACACGAAATAAATTGATTTATGGGAAACGTTTTTGTCCTTGTTTTATGGTAGTTGGAGAGACAAAAGAGGAACAAAAAAAGGCTGATAATCGTATTTGTCCTTGTAAACCAGCCCTTGAAGAGGAGATTCCCAATGATGGTAAATGTCGTTGTGGCATTTTTTGTACCCAAGAGTATGCACAAGGTGTTGAGAAAGAACAGGCTCTTGAAGAGGCAACACATACTCATTTTAGAGGCTTAACAAAAGATGAGTGTGAAATTCTTTTAGAAAAAGAGAATATTGATGCTGATGAATTACAAGCACTCTTAGAAGCAAGAGTTGCTGGGGTTATATCTTTTAACCTTGTTGATGTTCGTGAGTGGATGGAATGGGTAGGCGCAAGAATTGTAGGAACAGATTATCTCGTGCCTACTACATCTTTTTATAATTCCTTAGAGCAGCTGGAAAAGGAAAAAAAGAGACCTTGTATTGTTTATTGTCATATAGGAAGTCGAAGTGCTTATTGTCAAAGAATGATGAGAGATTTAGGTTTTGAACAAGTGTCAAACTTATTGCATGGTATAGTAGGATTCCAAGGTGAAATGACCAGTGGTGAATAAAAAAGAGAGAGATAACTTTTATCTCTTTCTTAAAATTAGCATAAATTAAATGCAAACTTTTTTTATACACAATTAAAAACTTTTTTAAAAGCCCATTTTTTAGGCTTCTCTTGTATAAATAAATTCTCAAATTATTTTTATAAATTTTTTATTTTTTTTCTATCTATTTTTAAATCAAGATAATGTTACTTAAACATTTTGTATAATATGGTGTGATGTATTAGGTATGAAGGATAGCATGAAGCAGATTATTAAACGATTGGAAATTATTAAACATTGTATCGCTATTGAGGATGATGAGACTGTTGAGTTTCAAACCAGCAAGCTAGAACAACTTACAGTTGATGATGATGTTAAAGAGATTTTAAATCTTATACAAAATACTGATTTTCAAAAGGTTGTTCCTTTAATTGATAAGTACATTCAAAAGTTTACGTCATTGGTGCCTTATGAAGATGAAGAGGTGATGGGACTAAAGTTAGAACTAAAAGTTTTAGAGAAACAGTTTTTACTTTACAGTTGTAAAGTTGAGGAGTATCATAACCTTATTAATGATTTTAATGCACGTTATCATAAAGAGTTAGGGACCCTTATTGAAGAGATATTAGTACTTCGCGAAGAGTATTATGAATTTATGTATAAAAACTCTGAATCCTTTGAAACAGAGTATTTAGAAGCAAAAAAAGATTTTGAAGATTTTCATGAGGAGTTTAAAAAGTATCACTTAGATGATCCAATTGAGTTAAGCAAAAAAGAGAAAAAAGAGTTAAAACGGCTTTATAAAAAGGCGAGTAAATTATGTCATCCTGATATTATAGAAGATGAAAAAAAGGAAAAAGCTGAAGAAATTTTTAAAGAGTTAAATGCAGCGTATCAACATAATGATATTAAGAAAATTTCAGAAATTTTAGAACATCTTTTAACAGGAGAGAGTTTTACAGCAACCTCTGATTCACTCTTTGATACAAAGATTTTAAAACGAAAAATAAAAGCAACACGTGAGAAAATAAAGGCAATAAAAATAGAGATTGAAGCTATTAAGAAGAATGGAACATTTATCTTAGTTAATAAAATAGTTGATTTAGATGAGTATTTTGAGAGAAAACGTGAAGAGTTATTGGATGAAAAAGAGAGTATTATGGAAAAAATGAGAGAAGTCTCCCAAATGGTGTAAAGGAAAAGAATGACAAGTCGAAGCACAAGTATTATTGTTAAACAAGACACACCTTATTTAGCGTTAAATAGAACGCATACCCTTATGACTATAACAGAAAAAATACTCTCATCTTCTTTAATACGATATACAAATGATGATTGGATTGCACGCCTTTGGGATTGGGCTGATGAAAATAAGATTCATGATTTGCATATAGTTAAAAAAGGTTTTAATAAACGTTATACTAGGGGGATTCCAAGAGATAAAGAGACTCTTTTAAACTTAGAAGAACTCAACTTATATAAATATAATCTTACTTATTTACCTAAAGAAATTTGTAATTTAACAAATTTAAAGAAATTACATCTGTATAAAAATAGATTACGGTTTATACCAAAAGAGATTGCCAATTTACAGAACTTAACTGAGGTGAGCCTTTCTAAAAATAATTTAAGTAAGCTTCCTAATGAAATTTGTAAACTTCCTAATTTAGAGGTTTTAAGTGTCTTGGGAAATTGTTTAATCGAATTACCTAAAAATATTGGAAAACTTAAAAAGTTAAAAAAGTTAAATGTTTTAGGAAATAGACTAACTGATTTACCACATAGTTTGACTTCTCTTTCAAGTTTAGAGTCTTTAAGTCTTTTTGATAACCGTTTGGAGGCTTTACCTGAAAATTTAGGAGAGTTAAAAAAATTAACGGAACTTTTGATTAATAATAATTATTTAACACAATTACCAGAGAGTCTTGGTGAGTTACAAGAGTTAGAGTATCTTTGGGTCTATGATAATCGATTAACAAATCTTCCTAAAAGTATTGGAAAACTTAAAAAATTAACAGATCTTTGGGTTTATAATAACCAATTAACAAATTTACCTAAAGAGATAGGTGTAATGGATAGTCTTAAGGAGTTATGGATTTCAAATAACTGTTTAATTAATCTACCTAATAGTATTGGAAACCTAAAGAATCTAACAGAAGTTAATTTATCGAATAATTCGCTTCAAAACCTTCCTAGTGAATTGGCCGAGTTAGAGCAACTCACTTGGCTAGAAGTTGATAAAACTGTACATTTACCAAATGAGTTAGAGAATTTAATTCATAAAAATATCATTAATTTTTCTTAATACTACTATTTAGCTCTCATTTGTTTTTGAGATATAATCATTAGCATAAAAATCATCAGAGTATTTTTTGAGTAGTTGAACCAATGAGATAAAAAAAGTAACCATTGCTGGACCTATAATCATTCCCCAAAATCCAAAGGTTGATAATCCTGCAACAATAGCAAAAAAGATAAGTATTTCATTGACATCAGAAGGTGTTTTGACCACTCTTTGGTTGATATATTTAATAATAACAGGCTTAATAAAGGTATCCGCAATTATGGAGATAACAATAATCGAGTATAAAGCAATAGCAATGGCATAACCTGTACTTCCTGTAAATCCTTCATAGACTGCAACAGGTAACCACATCACCATTCCTCCAATGACAGGAATAAGTGATGCAAATCCATAAAGTACGCCTAAAAGAATTCCATCGTAACCAAAAAATGAGACAAAAATACCAAAAAGAAAACCTTCTAAAACGGCAGTTGCTAAAATAGAGTATAAAACAACACTCATTACATTTGATGATTCATGAAAAAGGGCATTAGAGTCCTCTTTTTTAAGAGGCAAGGCATCTTTTAAGTAATGGGATAACTGTTTTCCATAAAAGTTATAAAAGAAATAAAAGACTAAAATCATAATCATATCAATAATAAACTGCGCAGAGTTCTTCCCTAAATAGGCACCAAAGGAGAGTAGGGACTGAATAAACTGCGGAATATCTACTTTATTAAGAACTTCTGTTAATTGCTCTTTAATAAAGAGTAAATCATTTGGCATATTTTTAACCCACTCTTGTACGACATTAAAGATATTGATCAAAGCATTTTGATCAATTTTATTAATTAGCGTTGCAAAGGAAAAAATACAATACAATACAGGAACAAAGAAAATAGCGGTTAAAAAAATGGTCATAATGATTGAACTTATGAAGTTACTTGGAATTCGGTTGGAAATATAAACATTAAGTGAGTTTGTTGCAACTGCTAAAAGTAAAGCAACGATCATTGGTTTTAAAAAAGGGCTAAAGAGCTCAAACATAAAAAATATAGTTACAATAGCTAAGGCAACTAAAAAATATTGTGGTCTCAAAATAGTGTTCCTTCAGATTCTTGTTTTTCATTTCCTGGATAAGAGAGTCGAAATAGTTCATAGGTTTTTACTGAAGCTACTCTTCCTCGTGCAGTTCTTTCAATGTACCCATTTGCTAAGAGGTAAGGTTCAATAGCATCTTCAATTGTTCCTTCATCTTCACTTAGTGCTGCAGCCATAGTTGAGAGTCCCATAGGTTTTCCTTTGTTTGAGACTAAAAGTTCAAGAAGGTTGATATCCATTTCATCAAAACCTGTTTCACTTACTCCTAATTCATCAAGGGCATATTGACAGCGCTCTAAATGAATTTGTTGTTCATTTTCAACTTCAGCAAAATCGCGAACTCTTCGTAAGAGCCGTAGGGCAATTCTTGGCGTTCCTCGACTTCTTCGTGCAATTTCTAGTGCCCCATCTTGTAGGGCTTCTTTTTCTAGTTTTTGTGATGCAATTTGGATGATTTTTGAAAGTTCATCATGATTATAAAACTGCATTCTAAAGTGCATTCCAAATCTTTCACGTAGTGGATTAGAAAGCATACCTGCTCGTGTGGTTGCTCCAATAAGGGTAAAGCGAGGTAAGTCAATTTTAACTGTTTGCGCAGCTGGACCTGAGCCTATGATAATATCAAGACGATAGTCTTCCATTGCAGGGTATAAAATCTCTTCAACGGCAGGACTTAAGCGATGAATTTCATCAATAAAAAGAATATCTCCCTCTTCAAGATTGGTTAAGATAGCGGCTAAATCGCCAGATTTTTCAATCATGGGACCTGCTGTTATTTTAATATTAGAATTCATTTCACTTGAAATCAGATATGAAAGGGTTGTTTTTCCAAGCCCTGGTGGTCCATAAAACAGAATATGGTCTAAAGCTTCTCCTCGTTTTTTGGAAGCTTCAATAAAAACGCGTAGGTTTTTTTTAATTTTTTCTTGACCAATATAATCATCCCAAGAAGAAGGTCTTAAACTGACTTCTTGATTATCCTCTTCAAAGGAGATTTGTTCAACTTCAACTAATCTATCCACAGTTAAAACTCCGTTTTAAAATGAAAAGTGAATAATGAAAAATGAATAATTTTTTTCATTTAGTATTCTTCTTCTTTTGCAGGAAAAGAGGTGTTTTGAACGTCAGTTCTATATTGATTAACTGCTTCTTTAACTTGTTGGGCTCCATTCATATAGTGTCTTACAAATTTTGGTTTAAAATCTTCAAAGAAACCTAACATATCTGACCAAACTAATACTTGTCCATCAGTGACATTTCCTGCTCCAATACCAATCGTAGGAACACTTACCGCCTCAGTAATTTTTTGTGCTGCATCAGACATTACACCTTCTATAACAATAGCAAAGGCTCCTGCTTTTTCTATTGCAATGGCATCACGGATAAGTTGCTCTGTATCTTCAGGAGTTTTACCTCTAACTTTATATCCCCCTTCACTTCGTACATATTGTGGCATAAGTCCAATATGCCCCATAACAGCAATAGAGTTAGAAGTTAAATGTTCAACAATATGTGCTCTATCCTCTCCACCTTCAATTTTAATAGCAGCAGCATTAGTTTCACGATAGACTTTTACCGCATTGGTTAATGCTTCATCTTTGTTGATGTACGTACCAAAAGGCATATCTAAAATTGTAAAGGCTTTAGAAGCTCCTGCACAAACGGCATTGGTGTGATATATCATTTGCTCAAGGGTTGCAGAAAGGGTATCAGGTTTACCTGCAAAACTCATATTTAATGAGTCTCCTACTAGAATCATGTCGGCTATCTCTTCGAAAAGTTTAGCAAAAAGTGCGTCATAGGCAGTAATCATTGTAAGTTTTTTTATGTTTTTTGCTTTTTTAATTTTTGTTACATTCATTTTTTCAAAATCATGTTTTATGATACTCATAAAGTATATCCTTAATAGTGTATTCCATTGTTGTAATAAGAGGATATTATATCTTATTAAATCTTATACGCATTTGCTTAAATAAATATTCTCATATCTTTTCAAGATGAATTTAGGTAAAATGACACCTTTTAGTATCATTTGAAGAAAAAATAACTTTAGATTTTGATATAACTTATACATAGGAATTTATTTTGAAAAAATTAGTAGGGTATATAACTGCCTCATACCCAAATAATAGTTTTACTGTTGATTTAGCTTTAAATATGAAAGAAGCTGGTGTAGATATTTTAGAACTTGGTATTCCGTTTTCTGACCCTGTTGCAGATGGTCCTGTTATTGAAAAAGCTAATTTATTAGCATTACAAAAAGGTTTTAAATTAAAAGATTTATTTGAGGTTAGTTCTCAGATTGCTCCTCAAATGCGTACTTTATGGATGGGATATATGAATCCTTTTTATCACTATGGAATGGAAAACTTTTTTCAAAAAGCACACGAATATGGTATTAAGGGAGCGATTATTCCTGATTTACCTTTTGAAGAAGCTGTTGCCTATCAATCTTTATGTAATCAATATGAACAATCACTTATCTCGTTTGTTGCTCCTACACATACAGAAAATAGAATTAAAAAAGTCGTAAGTAATGCTCAAGAGTTTATCTATATGGTAGCTTATGCAGGAATTACTGGAAGTGGAAAAAGTGAAGACTTGAGTATGGTGATTGAAAATGTTAAAAAATATTCACAAACACCTCTTTTTATTGGATTTGGTGTTGATGAAAAAACGTGTCAAGAAAAAGCAAAAGGTGTTGATGGTGTTATTGTTGGAAGCGCTTTTGTAAAACATTTAATTGATGATAGTTTAAGTAATATGGAAAAGATTACTAAAATTTGTACGATTGCCAAAGAGATAAAAGCAAAAATCAACGAGTAGATAATGCAGTTATTAGAAGAAGATATTGAGTTTGTAGAACAACATCGAGATTGTTCCTATTTTGATGATGAAATTTCAGATATTCGTTATCGTTATTTACAAACATGTTCTACTTCTGAGTATCAAAATATGTTAGAACATGGTTGGCGACGCTTTGGTAAAATGCATTTTGTTCCAGAGTGTGAAAATTGTACTAAATGTATTAGCATGCGAATTGACGCACTGAATTATAAGTTTTCACGTTCTGAAAAACGTGTTTTAGCTAAAAATGTAGATACTAAAATCTATATTCAACCACCATCTTTAACCTTAGACCATCTGCAGCTTTATGATAAATACCATGCACATATGAGTGAAAAAAAAGGATGGCAACACTCTCCTATTGAACCAATTGAGTATAACCGTTCTTATGTACAAGGAAAAGCAGAGTATTCAAAAGAGTTTTTGTATATGCGAAATAATAAGTTAGTAGGGGTTGCCTTAACGGATATTCTACCTAATTCTATCTCTTCTATTTATTGTTTTTATGACCATGCATATGAAGAGTTGTCTTTAGGGAAATTTTCAATTTTAGCACAAATAAAAATTGCTAAAGAGTTAAATATTCCTTATATTTATTTAGGGTATTGGATAAAAGAACATCCTTCTATGGGTTACAAAGAGGCTTATAAACCGTTTGAAATATTAAAAAATAGAGCAACCCTTGCCGAACCTACTATTTGGGAGAAATATGAATAATTATAATGTAGCTATTATTGTGTCAATTGTTATTACGGCTGTTTTAGCATTAGGTGTTAGTTATGGAGTTATCAACTTCTTTTTTGAGCAGAATTCTTGGAAGAAAATTATTCAACTTATTATTGCTGTTTTATTTATGACAACATTTTATGCACCCATTAAACATATTTTGTTAAAATATATGGATATAAAAGGATCTGATGATGATGAAGATACTCCTTAGCCTTATAATTGGTAGTAGTTTAGCTTTTTCAATGGATAAAATTAATGAAGTTGATTGTTTAATTATAAAAGAAGAGAACTCTATTATATGCAAATATTCAGCAGAACGTGAAATCGAAGATAAGTTTATTGATGTTCAATGGATTGCTCCAAATGGCGAAATATCACGGGAACGCAAACTTGTTATGCCAAAAGGACATGGCTCAGTTTATGATTTTCGATATATACAAGGACGAGAGGTGGGTATTTGGACTTTTAAAGCAACTGACGGTGAAACAACCTATACAACGGAGTTTGAAGTTACTCAATAACAACTAAGATAGTTAAGTGTGTTTTTAACTTTAAATAACTATAATGATAACAATTATTATAGTTATTTACAAGGAACACAATGTTAGCATCTTTTTTAATCACTTTTAGAGAAGGCTTAGAAGCTTTTTTGATTGTTGGTATTATTCTCTCTTATTTAGGAAAACTACAAGCCACACGATATAATAAATATATTTATCTTGGCGTTATTATTGGTATTATAATCTCTTTAGTTATTGCATATATCTTTCAAGTAGTTATTTATGGAATGGATAATGAATTGTATCAACACTATCTTATGATATTTATTCTGCTTTTTGCTACGGTGGTACTTTCATACATGGTTGTATGGATGGCAAATCAATCAAAACAGATTAAAGGTGAAATGGAAGAAAATATTAAAAAACTAGTTACTGCTGGTAATATTGCAGGGATGGTGTTTTTAGCCTTTTTAGCAGTTTTACGAGAAGGGTTTGAAACGGTACTTTTCTTTTCTTCATTAACTTTAACTGAAGGCTTTACCATGGAGCAAGGCTTAATTGGTGCAGTCATAGGTCTTATTTTATCACTGGTTATAGTCTATGCGCTTATGAAAGGTGCTCGAAATATCCCACTACAAGCATTTTTTAAATATACAGGATTACTCATTTTAATCATTGCAGGTGGTTTATTTGGAAGTGCCGTTTCAATGATGCAAGCAGCAGAACTTTTACCTACGTACATTCCTGTTGTTTATGACATCGCTTTTATTTTAGATGATAGAGGATTGTTTGGAACATTTTTAAGAGCACTATTTGGATATAACTCTTCACCCACGCTTTTACATTTAATCTCTTGGTTAGCTTATATGTTAACTGCAATCTTTTTATGGAAAAGAACCTATGCCTATGAAAAAGTGTGATGTTCTTATAATTGGAGGGGGAGTTGCTGGTCTAATGGCGGGCATTGAACTTGCCAAAAATGGTAAAAAAGTAATTCTCCTTGAAAAAGAGGGTGTTGTTGGTGGTCAGTGTAAGACTGAGATTCTCCAATCAGATAATGAAACCTACCGATTTGATTATGGTGGGCATAGATTTATTACTAATAATGAGGTGTTACTCTCTTTTGTAGAAGAGGTTTTAGGGGATGACTTATTAGTTGCTCAAAGAAGTTCAGTTATTTTACATCAAGATAGGGTGTATGAATATCCTTTAAACTTAAAAAACCTTTTTAAAGTTGCTCCTTTTAAACTTTTGTTTGGAGCCTCGATTGATACATTAAAAATCATATTAAAACTTGTTAAACCTGATGATAGTAGTTTTAAATCATGGATAAGTTCTCGATTTGGAAAAACCCTTTATGATAACTTTTTTGGTCCTTATACTAAAAAACTCTGGGGAATTGAACCTGAGCAGTTAAGTGCAGACTGGGCAGGACAACGTATTTCGCTGTTAGATTTAAAAGATGTTGCAAAGAAACTTCTGTTTAAAAATAAAAAAACTGCACGAACCTATGCAAAAAGTTATCGTTACCCAAAATTTGGTTTTGGAGGCTTACCTAAAAAGATGGCAGAAAAATTTGAAGCTTTAGGTGGAGAAATTTTTGTTAATGAAGAGGTAGATAGTTTTATTTATAGTAATAATAAAATAGAGATCGTTCAAACTAAATCCAATGCCTATCAAGCACAAAATATTATTTCAACGATGCCTTTAAATGAGATGTCTTTAAAACTTGGATTTAATAGTGGATTGAAATTTAGAAGTCTTCGGTTCTTATGTATAGGGTTAGATATTGAAGACTTTTCTTCTCATACGTGGCAATATGTTAGTGATTATGATTTGTTACCAACACGAATTCAAGAACCTAAGCGGCGATCTTCTTCCATGGCTCCTAAAGGAAAGAGCTCTATTATGCTTGAAATTCCTTGTAATAAAGAGGATGAAATTTGGAATATGCATGAAGATGAACTTCTTGAAATTGTTAAAAAAGATTTAAAAAGACTCGAGTTTGATATTGAAGATAAAATCGTAGATTACTTCTCTTTTTCAACTGAACATGCATATACCTTGATGGATATTGATTACAATGAAAAAAGAGATAAAACAATTGAGTATTTAAATCATTTTGAAAATTTAATTATGGCAGGGCGTCAAGGAACTTTTAGGTATATTTTTCTTGATACTGCAATGGAGACGGGTTTGATGGCAGCTCAAAAAATTTTAGATAACGAAAGTCACTCTAAAGAGACGATTTATAATCACAGAAACGAAAAAACTGTGATTGAGACCAAGAGTGTTGCATAATTTATGACTAAACTAATTTATAAAGGAAAAAAATGAGACTAGTTTTACTTTTTGTTGCGGCTGTTATTGCTGCAGTTAATTTAAATGCATATTCATATGCAGCAGCAGGAAAAGAACCAACAATTGACTCTAGGGAGGCTATTTTAAAAGCAGTTAATGACAATGATTTTAAAAGTGCACAAGCAGTTTTTGTAAAGTATGAAAAAAACTATCAATATTTAAGTGATGAGTTTAATAATAAACTCTTTGATGGTTTAAAAAACAGTATTGCAAATAAAGACAAAACAAACGTTGCTAAATGGCTAAATACATCACTTGCAGCTGAAATTCAAAGAAGACTTGATGGTGGATTAGAAAATATTAAAGAGTTTAATATTGCTAAAGTAATGCTTGCAAAAGCGAATAAATTTTATAAAATCTTAGTTCCAAGTTTAGATAAACAGACTAATGAAAAACTGGGAACAGCGATTAAAAAATGTGTAGAATACATTGGAAATCCTGGACTTTTTGGTGTTGGTGCTAAACCTTCAAACCCACAAGAGTATAAAGTAAATCAAGAGATTGCTGTTAATATTTTAAAATCAATTTAGATGAATCTTTATAAAGTAATTATAGGTATCGCAACGTTTTGTTATGCGCTATTTATTTTTACTTATCCTACCTCATACTACAATGATGATGCTCTTTTTTTAGCAAGAGGAATTGATAACTTCAGTGTTATTGATTTCTCTCCACATTTTCCCGGTTACCCTTTTATTGTCCTTGCGGCTAAATTGATTAATCTATTTGTAAATGATAGTCAACAATCACTGTTTATACTGACCTCTTTAAGTGCAATTTTTTTACCGTTAGTAGTGTTTTTATATGTAAAAACTCTTATCGATGAAAAAGTTGCTTTTTTTGTTTTTTTATTAACGCTTTCAACTCCTTATTTAATGAATCTTGCTTTATCAATGTTAAGTGATAGTGTGGGATTGTTTTTTTTATTTTTTGGTTTGTATTTACTGCAAATATGTCGATATAAATCTGCCGGTGTTGTTTTAGCAGTCGCTTTTTTCTCACGACCCTCTTATCTTGTTTTTTATTTAGTTGGACTGATTTATTTCATTGTTGTTAAAAAAGAAGGCTTAAAACCTTTACTTATTTGGTTTTTTATTACTTCGTTGTTATTTGTTGTTTATCTTTTTTTAGCCAATGGAGTTCTATATTGGTATGAAGCACAACGTTTTATACAGGGGCACTTTTCTT
>CAZIES010000032.1:0-20306 GCA_964538295.1 uncultured Arcobacter sp.
AATGGAGTTCTATATTGGTATGAAGCACAACGTTTTATACAGGGGCACTTTTCTTTATGGGGAACGGGGCAAAATAGTTTTACCTCATGGTTTAATAATTTCATTGCTTTAGCAAATTTACCTTTTGTTTTTTTACTTTTTGCTTTTTATAAGTATGAAAAAAAATTTAATCTTTTGTATGTTCTATTTTTTACCTATTTGGGTTGGATTTTATTGGCTCAAAATCCAGATAATATTCGTCACTTAATACCATTAGTTTTTATAGGGTCTATTTTTATTGCAAAGGTTATTGTCAATATTAAAGGTGTTGTTTTTTGTATCGTTCTTTTTAATCTATATACACACTTTTTGTATCAAGAAAAACTCTCTCCTATTGATCAAATTGTAAAAAAAATTGATGATGAAAAACGTATTGTTTTAAGCAACAGAAGTATTGAAATCTTAAGAGAAAAATTACCCAATGCCATTGCCGATAGTTATTATACAAATAGTATGACATATTTACAAGAAAATAAGCAGGTATATCATATCACTACAATAAAACCTAAAAAGAAACCTTTTAGTACTTTTCATGGTCGTTTTATAGGTGAACATACTTTTTATTTAATCAAGAATTAACCTGTTTTAAAATACTAATGATAATTACTATCAATTTAATAAACAATTAAGTTTTTTTTATTTACAATTCTGATAATCGTTTTCAAAATTAATTAAAGGAATGGAATGAAAAACATTATCAAAATGTCATTAGCAGCATCTTTAGTAGTATCATCTTTATATGCAGCTAATACAAAAGCAGAGGTTGTAGATAAGAGATTTAACACAGCAGGTTCTATGTTTGCTTATACAGAGTTTGAATTATCTGGTGAGCCAATGGTAGAGGGGTTAGGACTTGATTTAGATACTTTAGATCCAAATGCTATTAACCAACCAACACAGTTTGATTATACAGCGGGTATTGAGAGTTATGAGTATTCTGAAGAAGCTATGTATGCGTTAAATTATCAATCTAAAATGGGACCACACTTAGTAAATGGTTTATTAAATGAGAAGCGTGGTGGTGATATGGCATCATTAGCTAAAAGATTTATTAAGTTTGCTAAAGTTACAGGAAATGATCCTGAGATTTTACCATTAAATATGCACCCAACTGCACTTCCTTATATTTCAGGGATGCCTGAACTTGCACAAAAAGTTGATATGACAGTTGTAAACAATGACGAAGTTGTTGTTTTTAAACATGGAAAAGAATCAACTGTTAAAATTGCTGTTCCAGCATATTTAAGAGATTATAAAACACTTGCATGGGTTGAAGATGGTATGGATAAAACATTTAACCCTGCAGCATTTGGTGGAGCTTTACTAAAAGATACAATGTGGGCACAAGACTTTTTAGGTGGAATGCACGTTATTGAAAATGATGAAGAAGTTGAAGCAACAAGTTCAACGATGGATCATGATGGTAAACATGCTCTTGGTGTATCATCTGCTGATGGTGTAAATGGAGCAATCTTAACTGAACTTGCTTGGGAAAGAATTCTTTATATGCAAGAAAAACTTGGATACAACGGTAAAAAATTAGGTGTATCTTTTGACCCTTCATATGACGCTTCAAAACCAGTATGGTTTGCAAATAAAGTAGCAGTTAAAGAGGGAAGCAAAAATGGTACAAAATCTGTTGCTTCACTTAAAGTTACTGATGGAAACTCTACATTACGAGATACATGGGGAGTATTATGGCCAATTTCTGAGTTCTATGCATATTCTGATCAACGAACAACAAATGCAGGACAAAACCCAGCATTCTTAAGTGTATTTGATGGTGATCCATTTAAAAATGCACCTAAAGCAAATACAGATGCAAATAGAAAAAATGATATTAAAGCTGATGATGCATTCTCTGTTGCAGCAAACATTCAAAACTTACTTTTTGAAAACATGTCAACAATTCACTTTGATAAAAAAGCAGGAACTTTAGTTGATACATTTGATGGTAAAATGGGTTCTACTGTGACAGTATTTGATGCAGCATACTCTATGGAAGCTTTAAGAATTTTCCAACGATCAATTGATGCATTACCAGTAGGTTATGGTTCAGCTGAAGGTGCAAAATCACTTGAAAGTGCACAAGGTAAAGAAGCATTAGCATTAATTAAAACTCAAGCAGATTACTTAATTAAAAATGCTAAAGGTTCAAATGGATTATACGCAACATCTGTAAATGTAAAAAATGGTTCTACAAAGGGAACTGATGTTGGAACTCAATTTGCAGTAGTACGTGGGTTAACAGCAGCATTCTTAGCAACTCAAGATGAAAACTACAGAAAAGAAGCAAGAGCTCTGTTTGTAGCAATTGAAAAAAACATGTATGATGCAAAACTTGGTACTTATGTTGATGCAACTAAAGAGTATACTCCTTACGCAATTGGTGCTGTAAGTGGTGGTTTAAGAGATGCAATTAACAATCTTAAAAATGCAGGTAGTGAAAAAGAACCTGTATTAGAGTTAAAGAACTTAACAGACAGATATACAGTTTGGTTCCAAACAGTTATCAATGGAAGTTCAACAAAAGATGGTGCACAGTTAGCTGAGTGGTTATTAGATTCTGGTGAGTATGAAACAGCAGAGATGAAAACAACTAACAATGATGGTGATAACGTTCCAACAATTAACAATGCAGGTGGAAAATACGGTACAGCTATGACAATGGCTGCTAAAGTTAAACTTACAAAGTAATATAACTAATTGTTATATACATAGTGACTTTCAACCATATGGTTGAAAGTCACACTTCCCCTTTTCTTTCGATAACAACAACCATTTTCATTATTAAAAAACAAGCAGTTTTTTAACTCAAAAACGCTATAATTCTTCAAAAGTTTTTTTAATTAAAAAATTTATATAGGATTAAGAAATGAAACCAATTTGGATAGAAGTATCAATTATAGTTATGTTTATTACTGGAATATTACAATGGGATATTATAAATTTGCAATGGGAGTATTTTGCTCTTTTACAAGCAGTTCATATTATTAGTTCTATTATTGTCTCTGTTGTATTGATTATTCCGTTTGTGAATATGCATACCTATAAATATCGAAAGAATATTGTTGCAAAAAGAAGAAATAGTGGTAATGGAATGTTTTTAGGAATTACATTATTATTAATTACTATCAGTGGTTTTTATCTTTTCTTTTTTGGAAATCGAGGTGGTGATGAGTGGGGTGTGTATTCTTTTAATATCCATCTTTATGGCTCTTTTTTATTACTGTTTTTCTTATGGTATCACTCAATGTTTTCAAATGCAAATATTCGAAGAAAGAAAAGAGCAAAAGAGTATCGCTTAAAGCAGCAAGGTGCCACAGCTACGGTTTTTCTTTTGGCTTTAGTGATTCCAACACTCTCTTACTCTTCTACGAGTAGTTCAGCCCTTTATCTAACAAAAGATACAAACTATATTTATAGTGCCAATTTAGATGGTGGTAGTGTTACAAAAACCGATGCTAATACAGGTAAAAAAGTATTTGAAAAAGTTTTAGGAACGGATATTCGAAGAATTGCTTTTAAAAATGATGAATCTGTTTACGGGGTAACTGATTTTATGAAAAATCGGGTTTACTTTTTAAATTCACAAAATGCTGTGATTAAGACAATAAAAACAAAAAATCGACCCCACGCGATTATTTATGATGAAAAGAATAAGTACTTTTTTGTCTCAATCTATGAAGATAATGAACTTTGGGTTATTGATGATACTAGTTTTGAAGTTCTAAATAAAATTAAAACAGATAAAACACCACGAGGTTTAGCTTTAACTGATGATGGACGACTGTTAGTTTCCCATGCAATGATAGGGATGGTATCTATTTATGACTCTAGAAGTTTAGCACGACTTAAAACAATTACCTTACACTCTACACAAAATGATGATGAATTTGTTTCTCAAGGAAAACCTAGACTTTTAGATGATATAGAGATAAAACCAAATGGAAAAGAGGCATGGCTTCCCCATGTTTTATGGAACTTTGATCATACGTTTCAGTTTCAATCAACTATTTTTCCTACAGTTTCAATTCTTTCACTTGAGCGTGGTCTTGAAAAAGAGTTAGAACAAAAAAGAAAACATCTGTTTAAATCGATTAATGTTCAAGATAATAACAATCGAACGATGATTGTGTCAAACCCTTGGGATTTAGCTTTTTCTAATGATGGAGCAAAAGCATTTGTAACCTTAGCTGGTAGTGAAGATGTTATGGTGTTTAATATTGGAAGAAGTAGTGGAAATGCAAAGAAAAAAAGACATAGAAAAAGAGGCAAACGTGCAGGTAAAGGGGCAAAGGTTACTCAAATTTTAAGAGCTTATCCAAATGGTACTAATCCTCAAGCTTTGATTACTCATCCTAAAAATGACAATATCTATGTACAAAATGCAGCACGACTCGATATGACTCTGCTTGATAGTGGAGGAAGTCACCCTTTTGCTAGAGTGACGGTTAATAAAGATAGTTTTTCAAAAGTTGTTCAAAAAGATCCTCTATCAAAAAAACTTAGACTAGGAAAGACTTTATTTAATAATGGTAATACTAATACTCATAAAAATACCCCAATGGCAGGTGATTTTTGGATGAGTTGTAACTCGTGTCACTTTGAAGGGTTTAATTTCACCAATGGGTTTTTATTTGAAGATACGAAGTTAGATAAACACAGTGATGCAAGTATTGGTCATGATAATGTTGATAAAGGGTATATTTCAAAGTCTCCATTAGCTGATTATGTAAGAATTGCAAGGGATACCCAAGGTGGTATGGGAGCGGATGAAAAAGCTGAGCTTCCACAGGTAAATCCTAAAAATATGAGTAAAGATTTAAAACAGAATATGGAAGCCTTACATGAATATGTGATGGCAAAAGAGAATTTACGATACTTATCAAACTGGATTAAACTTGAAGATGATGTGGATAAATATCATGTAGAAGATTGGACAAACTCTGCAAAGTGTAAATCGTGTCATGAAGATATCTTTAATCAGTGGGCTGATTCAAACCATAAAAATTTAGTAGGTACTAACCCATACTATTTAGTAGTTGAAGATGTAGCAGCTAAAGTTGAAGGTGAAGAGTTTAGAAAATGGTGTATGGGGTGTCATAACCCAAGTGCAATTACTACAGGACTGGTTGATAAAACAACTGATACAATGGATAAGTTCTTTGAAAGTGGAGCTAAAACATTAATCAATGAGTTAAAAGTGCATGGAAATGCAAAACTTGAAGAGGGTATTTCGTGTGTTGCGTGTCATCGAATAACAAAAATTGAAGATGCAGGTGGAAATGCAGCCTATACGTTAAATCTAACAGAGCGTCAAAAATATGTGTTTGAAGATACAAACAATGATGCAGCACAGTGGTTGAGTGAAAAGTTCATTAACTCAAAACCAAAGGCACACTTAGATAGCTATATGAAACCAGTCTATAAAGATAGTGTTTATTGTGCATCGTGTCATGATGAGTTTACTCCAGGAAGTGGTAGTAAAATTGTATCAACCTATAAAGAGTGGCAAGAATCCTCATTTAATAATCCAAGTGATCCAAGTAAACATAAAACGTGTATTGATTGTCACATGACCTATTTAGAAGATGATAAATTATCACCATTACGTGGACGCTCAACAACTGGTGGTAAAATAAAAGATGATGTAAAAGTTCACTATTTTGCAGGTTCAAACCACTTTTTATCAGGACTTAAAAATAAAGAGCATGAAGATCAAACCTTACAACTGTTAAGAACATCCGCTGAACTTGATGTAAATATTGAAGGAACAAAAATTGATGTTGGTGTTAAAAATGTAGGTGCAGGACACCATTTACCAACAGGAGTTGCAGACTTTAGAGAGTTGTGGCTTGATATTACGGTCAAAGATCGAAATGGAAAAGTTGTTTTTGAATCAGGTAAATTAAAAGAAGATGGTAATCTTGGTGTTGATGCAAGACCATTTATGAAAGTCTTTGGGGATAAAGATGGAAAACCAGTGGGACTGCTTTTCTGGCGATATGAAAAGCTTCTTAGTGATACTCGAATTGCAGCAGGTGAGCGAAGAGTTGAGTCTTATGAAATAAAAGTAGAAGAGGGTGAAAAGTTACAGTATCCATTATCTGCGATTGTAAAACTTAATTTTAGAATTTATCCTCAGTGGGTAACAAGTGCAGTACAAAAAGCTTATCCTCAACTTCCAAATCCACCAGTAGTTGAATTAGAAAAGATTATTAAAGAGTTTAATAAATAAGTAAAAACAGAGCAACAGGGTTGTTGCTCTAGTTATTTAATTTAATGTTAAATAAGCGTTATTTGAGGTTTTTACTAAATTGTTGTATGAGTGTAATATTTAAATCATCGATATGATTTGAGTAACTATTTCTATTGTGTAAAGAATCTAAATAGCTATGAATTTTTTTAACAAGCTTTTTATTATCTTCTATTAGCATAATCTTAGCTGTTAGTTTTTTAATTTTTTGTTTTTTCTCTTGAAAATTGTTACTATTTATCTCTAAGGCTTCTTCAGAGAATTGAGAGTATAACTCGAGTTTTTTATTACGAATCCATTTTTTTTCTTCAAGTCTATGATTGATTTTTGACATAATAAATGTATCAATCACTTTAGAAACAACAGCTCCTACAATAGCATTTCTTGCAAAAGATGAAGCAAGTGCAACGTTTAGCATGTTTGTCCTTTCTATGATAATTGTTCTCATAGTTTATCAAAACAAACTTACATTAATTTTAAAACGATAATTATTATCATTAATATTAACTTAAGTAAAGAATATGTATCATAATGATACTCATTATTAAGGTTTTAAAATGAAAAAAGAGAGTTATAATATACATAGAGATTCTTTTCTTTATAAAAAAAATGTAGAAATTCATGGTAGATTGTGGAAAGTTTATACAGCAACCCTAGTAGTTAGTTTAATTTTTATTATGGTTCAAGGAGTAAATATTGGATAATTATGAAGCAGGGTTTGAAAGTTTTTTGAAGAACTTTAAAGAGCATGTATCGAGACTTGGGTTTAAAAACTCAATTCAAAAAGATTATATATTAAAAATTTTATATTTGTCAAAAGAGCATTTAACAGCAGAACAAATAGCCTATACTGTTAAAAATGATTATAATATCGAAGTTGGTATTGCAACAGTTTATCGTACTGTGAAGTTTTTCGAAGAGATGAACATTATTAACTCACTTGATGTGGGTGATGGGGTTAAACGGTATGAACTAAACCTCTCTTTACATCATGATCATATGATTTGTACAAATTGTCATAAAATTATAGAGTTTACAGATGAGTTAATAGAAGAGCAACAAATAAAAGTTGCCCATGCCCATAATTTTGAATTAAAAGATCATGTGATGACGATTTATGGTTTATGTGAAGATTGTCATTAGTGATTAAATAAGTTTTAGAAAATTAGTTAAGGAAGGTTGTAAAACCTTCCTTTTTCTATGCTAAATAAGTAGTTTTACTATGGTGTAAGCAATAAATGACAGAACCCAAGCAGTACCCGTTGTAAATACAAAAAGATAACCTAAATACTTCGCCCCTCCTGCTTCTCTCATGAATACCATTGACGCAGCTAAACATGGCAGATAAATCATAACAAATACAATAAATGAAATTGCAGCAGGAATTGGAATATTGTTTTTGATTTTTTCAATAAGTGTTTCACTTCCTTCATCATGCTCTTCCCCTAAGCCATAGAGTATTCCAAGTGTTGATACTACAATCTCTTTCGCTGCAAGACCAGTTTCAAGGGCTACTGCCATTTTCCAATCAAATCCTAAAGGAGCAAAGAGTGGCTCTGAAAATTTACCCAGTTGACCTAAGTAAGAGTTTTCTAAACCATAAAGGGCAATCTTATTTTCTAATTCAGCCTTTTCTTCATCACTTGTTAACTGTTCCATTTTAACACTCATTTTCTCTTCATACTCAAGTTGTTTTGGATAGTTACTTGCAATCCAAATTAAAATAGAAGCTGCTAAGATAAAAGTACCTGCTTTTCGTAAATACATCCATGCAGAGTTTGATACGGTGTGCCAAATAAGTTTAGCTGAGGGTAGTCTGTATTTTGGCATCTCCATTACAAAAGGTTCATCTTCATTTTTAAAAACAACAACCTTAAGAACTTTTGCTGCAATAAGACCTAATATAGCTCCACCGATATAGATTAGAAAAAGAATATTTCCTGCTTGTTCTGCTTCAAAAAATGCACCAGTAAAGAGTACATAAATAGGCAGTCGTGCTCCACAACTCATAAAACCAATAATGAATAGTGTTAAAAGTCTATCTTTTTCATTTTTAAGTGTTCGTGCTGCCATATAAGCTGGTACTGAACAACCAAAACCAGACACTAATGGAATAAAGGATTTCCCATGCAGTCCAAACTTATGGAAAAAACCATCTAAAAGAAAAGCAACTCGGCTCATATAACCAGTAGTTTCAAGCAAGGCTATTCCAAAGAAGAGTATTACAATATTTGGTACAAATAGAACAACGGCACCAACCCCTGCAATAGCACCATCTGCAACCATTGATGAGATTTCATTATCTCCCAATACACTTTTTGTACTATCAATAAGATTGGCAAAAAAAGCATCAATCATATCCATAGGAATATTACCTAGTTCAAAAGTGAGTTGAAAAAGTGACCACATGAAAAATAGGAAAATTGGAATACCAAAAAATTTATGAATTAAAATAGCATCAATTTTTGAAGTTAAATCTTTTTGTAGTTCACTTTTTGTTTTTACAGTTTCAGTAACAACCCCTTTTGCAAAGGCATGTTTTTCATCACTGAATATCTCTTCTAAATCTTTAGTATCGTAGTGAATATAGATATGATTTAGTGCATGCGCTAAAAGAGGTTGTAATTCAATCCAGATTGGTTCATCATGAAATTTTAAATAGGTTTTTTTATCTTCTTGCAATAGTTTAATTGCTATCTCTCTATAGGCTACTTCACTTTTATATTTTTTATCGTTTAAAAGTTTACAAATATGGGCAATCTCTTCTTCTATTACATCTGAGAAAATTAGTTTTGATTCAAGTTTTGGGGATTCAAATTTTGAAATGAGAGCATTAAGAAGTTTTTCAATTCCTATGCTATCTTTTGCAGATGTTTTAATACATGGTTTTCCTAAAAGTTTTCCAACTTGTTCTTCATTGATAGTGATACCTTCATTGTTTGCTTCATCAATCATATTTAAAGCAACAACCATTTTTTTATCTAAGGCAAGAAGTTCTGAGGTTAAATAAAGATTTCTTTCTAGATTTGTTGAGTCGGTCACATTAAGAATAATATCATACGATTCATTTTCTAAATACTCTTTAGTTACTTTTTCTTCAAGAGTATAATCATTTAAAGAGTATGAGCCAGGTAAATCAGTGACTAAAAACTTATACTCCTTATGTTTAAAGGTAATCTGTTTTTTCTCAACGGTTACACCTGAAAAGTTTCCTACTTTTAGTCTGGCATTACCAATGGAGTTAATAAGCATTGACTTACCAACATTAGGTTGACCAACAAGGGCAATTTTGATTGTTTTTTCTTCTTTAAAGTTTGTAGCATTTAGCATGCTTCAACCTCAATATTTTTTGCTTCTGAAACACGTAGTGCAATTTTAGTTTTCCCAATTTTTATTTCAATGGTCTCTTTTGCTAAGGTAACTTCTTCAATACTGATTTTTTGCCCCTTTACTATGCCAAAGGAGTTAAATCTTGATTTGAGCGTTTTATCGGCATCAATTTTTTTAATAATGCCACAATTTCCTTTGTGTAATTCATTAAGTTTCAATGTTCTTCCTCTATAGAGTGATAATTATTATCAATGTATTTTTGAAATAGTAATACACCCCTTATTAAGTATTGCTTAGAGAAAAAGTCACAAAAGTCACATCTGTAGAATGATAATTAATATCATTCTTACTTATAATGAGATATAATTTTCTCTTTGATATTTAATGATAATGAGTACGACTTTACAATAAGCTTAGCTTAAGACTGCTTAGGTGAAAATACATCAGTATAAAAGGAAATTATTTGATTACAACTGAAGATATTATAAAAATAGCGAGTTATTTTACTATTATTGCACATACCCCTGGACGTTTAAGAGTACGTGTTAATCCAAAGATAAAAGAAGCAGGTGGAAACATAGGTTTTGCAGATATTGAGAGTTTACCGCAAAGAATTGCAGGCATTAAAAGTATAAAAATTAAAAAAATGATTGCCTCGGTAACCATCATGTATGATCCAGCGATATTTGCACCAAAACTTTGGGAAGATTTAGTTAAGCATGAAAATTTAGATGAATTAACACAGTTAATAAATAATTTAGCAAAGGAGGTTGCGTAGATTGGAAGTAAATTATGACGAACAGTTGTTGCTAAGCCAAAGAGTTGATGAGCAAAATGAACAACCTATTATCAATCAAGTATTGCGAATAGCTGTTTATGATGAGTTTAAAGCTTACGAGGCCTATAGTAAAATTATTGAGACCTTTGGTTATGTACAACCTTTTGTTAATATAAAAGAAGCAGAGGCAATTCATTACGCTGCATTAGTGCCGTTATTGCAGAAGTATAATGTTCCTGTTCCTTTAAATGATTGGGCCAATAAAATAGAAGTACCAAAAACTTATGTAGAGTGTTGTGAATTAGGTGTTGCAAGTGAAATTAATAATATTGCAATGTATGACAATTTATTAATGTATACAAAAGAAGAAGATGTAAGAGATGTTCTTTTTAAATTACAAGCCGCTTCATACAACAATCATTTGCCTGCATTTAGACGATGTGTACTTAATCACTATAATGGACAAAATGGTGAACAGCAAGGTTTTAGCCAAGAAAATATCATGGAAAAATTTGGTGAATATCAAATGTTATTGGATGACATTATGGCAGGTAATGTTGATCAAAACAAATTGACTGAGATTTTTTCAAAATTGAATATTTCGATGGTGAGTGGTGCAGCATTTGGAAGTGCAGCCGTTGCATTTTTAAATAGTTATATGAATAAAAAAACAGAAAGTTAAGGAGTAAGTTATGGCATTACCATTTGTATTAGGATTAGCAGTAGGAGCTGGAGCAGTTGTTGCATTTAATAAATCGGATAAGATTAAAGATGCAGCGTGTAATCTTTTTAATAAATCAAAAGATGTTGCTAACAGTTCTTTAGAAAAAGGTAAAGAGACAGTTTCTGATGTAAAACAGACATTATCAGCTACTGCAGAGTGTATAAAAGAGAAAAAAGAAAAAGCAATTGAAGCAGAAGCTAGCGAAGAAGTTTTAGAAGAAAAAACTCCTGCTAAAAGAGGTCGAAAACCAAAAGTCAAGGAAGAAGAGTAATGAATCAACCAATTATTAATACTGGTGAACCACGTAATGTTTTAGGGCATATTGTAAGTGGAGCTGTTGCAAGTGCACTAGTCTCTGGAACAATTAATTATAAAAAAGTAAAAGAGGCTGAAGTTTCTACCCAAGAAGCGATTAAAGATACTGTAAAACGTACTTCACAAGGTGCTATTGCAACAGGTGCTGCGATTGCTACAGCAAACTATCTTGGACAAAAAGGTGGGTTGTTTAAGGCATTAACAGCAGCTTCAGTTGGAATGGCTGGTATTTATGCTTTAGAAGTAATTGATGATACATTAGCATCGAAATATGAAGCTGTATCATGTGACGAAAAAGTATTAATAGAAGAGGATAATAATGAATAACCAATACGATATGAATATTGAAAATAGTAGAGCACAAAATGGGCAAAATATGAACATGAATCATAATCCATATATTAATCAAACACCTCAAATGAACCAAAATCAAAATAATCCACTGGGTGGGTTTAATAATGGTGACTTTGTAAAAGGTGCTTTAATTGGTGCTGCTGTGACATTTCTTTTAACCAATAAAGGAGCACAAGAGTCTATTATGAAAGCTGCTTCTAAAGGAACTGAACTATTTCAAGCTGGAATGGAAGAGTTAAAAGAGCGATATGAAGATGCCAGAGCACAAATGGAAGCAAACCAAGAGTAAATATGAGTAATCTATTTAAAAAAGTACATGCAACACCTACTCGAGCTCGTTACAAATATGAGTTTTTAAAAGATGAATTTTTAGATGAGAGTATTTTAAAAACATATTTAGAGAAAATTGAGGGTGTTACAAGTGTACGAATAAATAAAAAAGCATTAAGTATTATTTTTACATTTACTGAGGATGCCACTGTTGATATTGAAGAAATATTAGCAAACTTAACAAAAGATGAATTATTAAGTAATTGCAAAGATGCTGCAGTTTGTGTGTCTTGTGTCAGTGATGAGGAACCAAGTATTGCTGGGATTGTACGTGCTAGTTCTGCTTTAGTATCAGAGCGTTTTGTTCAAAGTGATCTACTTAAGGCAACTTTAACAACAACTGCTGCCGCACCTATGCTTATTGATGGAACAAAAGAGTTCTTTGAAGAGGGACTTACATCCAAAGTATTAGAGAGTGCTGCTGTTGGAATCTCTATTTATCGAAAAGATTATTTAGCTGCAAATTCAACAAATGCGATGTTAGAACTAGGTGAATATATTGAAGAGACAACGGTTCATAAAAGTGATGACTTACTTAAAGAACTGTCTAAACCTAATGTAAAAGAAGCTTGGGTTGAAAAAGAGCAAGATGGGAAACTTATTGAAGTTTTGGTTGATGCGGAAGATATTCAAATTGGTGATTTAGTTGTGGTTGGAGCAGGAAGCACAATACCTGTTGATGGACACATTATGGATGGAAGTGCAAGTGTTAATCAGGTCTCAATGACAGGTGAAGCTGAACCTGTATCAAAGACACGAGGTGATAGAGTTATTTCTGGAACAGTAATTGAAGAGGGACGACTTAAAATTTGGGCAGAGTATGTTGGTGCAGATACTGCGACACAACGTATCAAGCACTATATTGAAAACTCTTTAAATGAAAAGTCATCTGTACAATTAAAAGCAACAAGGCTTGCTGATAAACTAGTACCAGTTACCCTTGGACTTGCAGGGTTGTCTTATATTGTTAAAAGAGACTTTGAACGAGTTGCATCGATTTTACAAGCGGATTATTCATGTGCATTAAAACTAGCAACACCAGTTGCTTTTAAATCAACGATTTCAAAAGCGGGACACCACGGTGTAATGATAAAAGGGGCAAAATCAATTGAAGCATTAAACTCAGCTGATACTTTTGTTTTTGATAAAACAGGAACCCTAACATCAGGTGAGCTAGAAGTGATTTCAGTTGAGTCTTATGATGAGGCGTGGAGTGAAGAGGATGTACTGAATCTTACTGCTTCAACTGAAGAGCATTATTTTCACCCAGTTGCTGAAGCAGTGGTAAAAGCAGCTAAACAAAAAGGTTTTGTACATATGCATCATGAAGAGGTTGAATTTATAGTTGCCCATGGTGTTAAAACAGAAGTAGATGGAAAATCTGTTGTTATTGGAAGTCGACACTTTTTGGAAGATGATGAAAAAATTGATTTTTCAGAACATAAAGAACAAATTGATAAATCATTAAATAATGGGAAAACACTTTTATATATTGGTTTTGATGGAAAACTTTTAGGAACAATAGGCTTAGCCGATCATTTACGTCATAATGCCAAAGAGTCTATTAGTAGATTAAAAGAGCTTGGTGTTAAAAATATTGTGATGCTAACAGGTGATACCCAGAAAAAAGCAGAAATGATTGCACAAGAACTTGGTATTGATGAGGTTAGGGCACAATTATTACCTCAAGATAAAGCAAGAATA
This sequence comes from uncultured Arcobacter sp., assembly GCA_964538295.1. Taxonomy (GTDB): domain Bacteria; phylum Campylobacterota; class Campylobacteria; order Campylobacterales; family Arcobacteraceae; genus Arcobacter_A. Next base: position 13,834 of record CAZIES010000032.1, read on the forward strand.
GTTAAAGAGATGATGGAAGAGGGGCGTAAAGTTGCCTTTGTTGGTGATGGAATTAATGATGCGCCAGCTTTGATTTCTTCTCATGTAGGAATCTCGATGAGCAGAGGTGCAGATATTGCAAAAGCAACTGCGGACGTAAGTTTGCTAAAAGATGATATTGCAGCAGTTGTTGAAGCCAAAGAGTTAGCAAAAAATACAATGAGTTTGATTAACTCTAATTTTAATGCGACTGTTGGAATTAACTCTATGATTTTAGCAGGTGCAACATTTGGACTTTTTTCTCCAATTGTTACAGCTGTTTTACATAATGGAACAACCATTGGATTGTTACTTAATTCAATAAAAGGGGTAAAGGTAAAATAGCATAATATCTTTGATAATAATTATCAGTTTAATTTAAGGCTTTTCTGATAGAATAGTGAGAATTATTATCAAAAGGATAGATATGCCAATTTTATTACCTCTTGCAACTGTATTAACAGCAGCACTTACAGTTAAAACACTTGGTGGAACTGCAAAAACAATACAAAAAAGAAAAAGAAGGAAAAAAAGAGATGGCGATTGATTTAGAACTACAAAAAGAAGCAGCTAAAATTGGAATGACTGCAACATTAGGTGCAACTGTTGTAACCTCAATGTTTATGAAAAATAAAGTTGCCAAAAAAGTACATATTGGTGCGGGTGTCGCCTTTTGTGGCTTTGCTTTATGGCATCACATGCTTTACCAACCTACTAAAAAAACTAACACTGAAACACAAACTGTTAAAAATTAGAAAAAGCTAAAGATATTTTATTAAGTAATTTATCTTTGTATTTTTTGTAAAGTTTTGATATACTATTCCACTTATTAAATAAATTATACTTATATAAAGGGCTGTCTTAATGTCAACAAATGAAGATACAATTGAAGAACTAAAAAAAATTGTTAAGCAAAAAGGTCTTAAATATACTGAACAAAGAGAGATTGTTTTAAAGATTCTTATGAGTGCAGATGGGCATTTAAGTGCAGAAGAAGTCTACAATGAAATCAAAACAAAATATCCTGAGTCTAATGTTGGAATTGCAACAGTTTATCGGGCATTAGGTTTTTTAGAAGAGGTTAATCTTATTACTTCAATTACTTTTGGAGCGGATGGTAAAAAGTTTGAGAGTAATCAAAAAGAGCATCACGATCACCTTATTTGTACTTCTTGTGGTAAAATTGTTGAATTTCTTGATGATGAGATTGAAAAAAGACAAGATAGAATTGCTAAAAAGAATAAGTTTAAAATTTCGAGTCACTCTATGCAACTTTATGGAACATGTGGAGATTGTCAATCATAGATTAAGGAAGAACCTTAATCTACGTAATAAGATAGATGGCTACCAAACTCAACTAGTGAGTTAGAAATGGTATCATTGTAGGTGTATATAATCATCGCAAAAAAGATAACTTGTATATAAATGATTATGTTGATTATAAAATCTCTGGTTTTATCTGTGAAATCCATGCCTCAACTCTTTCATCGGTCATATCATCTTGGTTATCTTCATCAATAACTAATCCCACAAACTGATCATCAATTTGTGCTTTTGATTCATCATGGTCATAACCTTCAACCGAAGTAAATCCAATCACTTTCCCACCTTTTTCATTGATTTGTTCATAAAGAATCCCTAAAGCGTCTACAAACTCATCAGCATAACCATCTTGGTCACCTAAACCAAAAAGTGCTACGGTTTTACCATTAAAGTCAATTTCGCAAAAATCTGACCAGAGTTCATCCCAATCGTCTTGAAGTTCACCTTCTCCCCAAGTAGAGATTCCAAAAATAAGTTTCTCATAGTTTGCAATTTCGTCTAAACTTGTACTACTAATATCGTATGTAGAGATATCTCCTAAACCATTTGCAATCATTGTTGCGACATTTTCAGTATTTCCTGTGCTACTTGCATAAAAAACTGCTGTTGACATATATAATTCCTTTATTTTCTTAGTGTTGATCGAAGTGAATAAGGTATCACTTTGATATCATAATTTCTATCCTCAAGCTCTTCAACTTTAACTGGAATATGGCGTTTAAAATCAGATGCTTTTGGATATACAAGATAAACCTGTTTAAATTCGCTTTGCTTGATACATTCGATTGCATTTTTGAGTTCATCTTTTATATTCAAGTTTTTTGTATCGATACTTTTCCAGTTTGTGTAGATTTTAACAGGACTTTGATGGTGTTGCATAATACAAATTGAATCACCACTATCAATGACTCTTTTATCTTTATGAAGTCTTTTAACCTTGTCATAGACAAATTGATGAAAAAGTAAGTTGATATCAAAGATAAGCTGCATTTTATTGTTGTTATAACAAAAAGCAATCAATTTTGCTAAAGGAAGTAACTTTTTATTGTGAAAAAGTACTCTTTTGCTCTCTTTATTTAGATAGTTGTTAATAACAATGGTAGAACACACATCAAGGTTAAAACTTTTTGGTTGTTGATAAGTTTTAACGTAAGAGAGTGGTAACATTGATTTAATCTTATACTCAAAAACCTGTTTGAGAGGGTATTTTGTTAGGGTATCCATTTCATAGTTTGAAAATGAGTAGATACCATCTACTAGTGAGGTACTAAGACTTAAGAACATTTTTCTAAGTTTTGTTTTTGAATTAAACTCATCAAAAAAGTTTGGGAGGATTTCATCATATTCATTAAACCCAACGATTTCATTGTAGAACTTATGCATTTTTTCTCTCACAATCTGCATAACATTCGCTACAGTCTTTGATATTCATTACTTTAACATATTCGTCATAAACGCATGAGACACTACGTTTTGCACAAATAAAAGGAATATTTTGTTTTTTTGCTTGAGCTTTGTATTTTGCCATTGTATTGTGGTTTAAAAATGAAGTAAGCATTACAATACAGTCCGTATCTTGTGGAATCTTTTTTTTAGGAGCAGATGACTTTTTACGTGCATCCCAGTGGTTAATAGCAGTAGCTCCTAAACTTCTTAACATATCTGCTATGGGGGTTATCTTATCTGCACCAATTACTAAAACACTCATTTTTTCTCCTTAACATGTACAACCGGTTGGTTTAATTAAATCTTTTTTATTCTGAACGTCAATTTCAAATAGATACATAATGTCTCCCTTATTGATAATCATTATTAACATACTACATGAAGTAATCTTAAAATTATATTAATATTGATAATGAATATCATTAAGTTTGAAGAAAAAAAGTGTAAAAAAAAAGAAGTGAATTTCTTCACTTCTTCGTTTAGTTAGGAGTTAAATACTCAAGACTGTTGTTGTATATGGCAGTATAGAACTACAAGGATTATTATGAAGATTAAACAATGCCGCTGATTTAATCTTACCTTGAGTATTTATAAGATGATTTCATGATGCCACTCTTAAAATCACTGGAATAATTATAATGGAAGAAAGCTTAGAGTTATATTAATATTGATAGTTGTTATCATAAAGTTGTTAAATTTTGAAGATAAAAAAAGGGAAACAGTCTTTTCTGTTTCCCTTTTTTAGATTAAGTTGTTATTTTATTAGAAAGAGTAAACAATGTTTCCAGAGATTTTATCTGAATCTGTATTATCAACTTCCCAATCAGAGAATGTAACTGATACTGATAACTCATCAGTAAAGGCATATCCAGCACTTAAAGATAACTCTTTTGCATCTTTTTTAGTACCACTTAGGTATTCATTGTCAGCATAAAGTGCAGATAATTCTAAACCATTGATTTCAGTTCCAATAGAACCGTAAACAGTTTTAGCATCTTTTTCGTATACATAATCTCCAATCTCTTCAGTTGGATCAATGTTATCACCGTAAGCTTTCATATTTCCAATTCCACCATCTTTATCCGTTGCAATGTATCCAAGAGCTAAAGAGATGTTTTCAATTGAAGTAGATGCTTCAAGATGTAAAATATTTCCATCTTCTGCAGCTCCACTTTTTGCAGAGTCTTCATTTGTTGCAGCGTAGTGAGCAACTAATCCAAGCATATCATTTTCAAAAGTAACTTTTGCACCATATACATCTGCATATTCTGGAACTGAGTAGTAGTAAGGGTTTAACTCTACACCTTCAATTGAACCATTTTTAACATCAAGTACATATGCACCATCTTTAGTAACTTCTGCGAAGTCAGCACTCTCATCTTCACCAACTGCAGTTTGTCTATCCGTGTATCCTGCAACGATTGTTGTATTAGGAATTGAAGTGATACCTATAACGACAGATTCATTGTAGTCACCTAACCACTCTAAATCAATCTCTTGTCGACCTACACTAATAGAGAAATCATCATTAGCATATGCTAATGCAAGTGTATGTAGGATAGCATCATTTTGGAATGGAGAATCAGCTCCACCCTTTGCATCTTCTTCTTCTTTTTCATTAATTTCGTGATTTGCACGAGCGCCTACAGATAATTTAAATCCATTTAATGTATCTGTTTCATAGTTGATTCCAATAGAACCTGCTGTAAATCCAGAATCTGTTTCACCATCTGTAGATGCTGATTCTGTATAAACAGTAATATCACCAGAAGTAGAACCATTAGCGAATGCTTCTTTGATTGAGTTAGAATCTGCAAAAGCAGCACTTGTTGTGATTAGTAAGGCACTTGTTACTAAACTTAATTTTTTTGTCATTGTTTTCCTTTATTAATTAACCTTAGGAGACTTAAGATTATTTCGTTCGCAGTGAAATGATAATCAATATTAATTTAAAATAAACTTAAGAATGATAAGAATTATCAATATTGTTTATAATTAATCTAGGGAAGAAGTTTACTATATCAATAGTTAAATGCAACTTAGTTGCATTTAACTATTTGCCTTTATCCTTTGTCACTAAAGAGAGATTAAAAAGCGCATTTTTTTGTAAAATATCTAAAATAGCGACTATTTTTTCATATTTAACTTCCTTATCAATACGAAAAATAATGCTACGTTTTTTGTTTTGAATGGTTTTAATATGATCTTCAAATTTTTCAAGTTCAATCTCTTTGCCAAAAAGTGCTAGTTTGTCTTTACTTAATTCAATGATAACTTCTTTGGGTTTTAGCTCAATTTCTTGTGCAGCAGAAGAGGGCAGATTTAATACAAGTGCTAATTCATTCTTTTTAAATACTGAAGAGACAATAAAAAAAATCAGTAAAATAAAAACCACATCAATGAGTGGGGTTAAGTCAGGAGTGAGTATTTCTCGTCGTCTCATAGCTGTTGAATCACCTCTTCTTCAATAGCGTGTTCAAAGTTATCAAGGGTGCTTATTAGGTAGTTATATCCTATGTAGTGGGGAATTGCCACAATAAGACCCGCTACAGTCGTAATAAGTGCAATAGAGATACCTGTTGAAAAAATAGAAGGATCTCCAAGACCTAGTTTTGAAATAGAATCAAAGGAGTTAAGTACTCCAATAACAGTTCCAAGTAGTCCAATGAGGGGTGCAATAGAAGCGATAATTTTAACGGTATTTAATCCTGATTCTAAGCGGTTAATCTGTTTGTCTAGAGCATTTTTAAAAAGGTTATTCTTATAGTTAGAGTTGGTATTTTTTATACTTTGTATGATTTCATTGACGTAGAGTTGCTTTTTTTGTTTTGCGTAAATAAAGATAATGAATTTCCATAACATAATGGAAAAACCTATAACATTAAGTCCAATAAGTAAATAGACAATTGGCCCACCTCTGTGAATATAATCCATTAATTCAATCATTATTTCTCCTAAATATTAATAATAGAGTAGACTATTGGAACATTAAGTTGCCAAGAAGATTTATTGAGCTCTTTTGGTATGGGCTCAAACTGTGCAATGGTTTCTAAAATATTAAGCGCTGCTTTGTTAAGCCTTTTGTAGGGACATTTACCTACGAGTTGAATATCTTGAATTTTTCCATTTTTTGCAATGGTAAAAGAGATAAAAACTTTTCCCTCTTGTTTGAGCCGTTTTGCTCTTTTGGGATATTTTTTATATTTTTCAATATGCTCTTTAACTTTTTGAAGATACTCATTTTGAATTGATTTTAATTTTGCATCTGATATAACAACTTTTTTAACTTTTTTTGGGGTTACTTTTTTTGTTATGGTCTGTTTTAATTTAACTTGTTCTTTTTTTACAATTTTCTTTTTAACGACTTTTTTTTGTTTTTTAACAATTTTTCGAACGGCTTTTTTAACAATTTTTTTAACTTTTTTAATCTTTTTAGGTTTAACGACTTTTTTTACAACCTTTTTTTTCTCAACTTTTTTTATCTCTTTTTGTTTTATGGTCACTTTTTTTAAGGCAATTGGAACTACTGTAGGTTTTGCAGCAACAACCAGTTTTTCTTGCTTTACTTTATAGTTCGCAAGTAAGGTTAAGTGAATAAAGAGTATCACTAGAAAAGATAATATAAGTGTAAATCGATTAAACATAGCAGAATTTTATAATAGTATTGATAATAATTATCTTAATCA
>CAZIES010000032.1:20406-21652 GCA_964538295.1 uncultured Arcobacter sp.
TTCTTGAACTGTATTTTCTTTTTTTAATACTTGCGGTGATGGTAAAGATTTTTTCTAAATCACTTTTTTTTATATTGGTAATAGATTTTAATATATGAAGTTTTGCTATCTCTTTTAGACTTACTTCTTGCGTAGTATTTGGAATTTGCAATGTGAGATCTTCGAGTTGTTTTAGTTGTTTATTATTGGTAAATTTAACATTAAGCTCAATTAAATCATTATGTTTATCAATGATTTTACTGAGCTTTTTATTGAGTAAAAAGTAACGTATTTGTTGTATGAGTTGCTCTTGTGTAAAACCTAATGATTTTCCATATTCATTGATATCTAACTCAATTTTTAGTTCATCGTACTGCATATCATGTGAGATATTATATAGATGAGGAATACTTTTCATATAGTGAGTCAGTTCAGTAATGGCAGGCCGTATTTTTTCCTCATTTTTGTGAGCAAAAGAGAGCACAATGTCATTTTTTACCACACCCGTTTGGGGTATCCTAATATTAAAATCTAAGAACTCTTTAGTAAGAGCTTCTTTTTTGACAAGGTTTTCAATTTTTGTTTGTATCTGTTTTGCATAAAGTGTTCGTGTTCGTAATAGTTTGGAGTTTTCATTAAATGGAATAAAAAAGGGATTAATGTGCGCATTAAAAAAATCATCAGGGATTTTTTGTTTTAGATTAAGTGTCATGGTAAATAAGTTATCGCCTCTATCGTGTTTAGAACGTCCATCACTATTCATTCCAATAATAGTAGAAATAGAGGCTACATTATTTTTATCTAGGTGATTAAGGAGTTTTTTTTCAAGGGCTTTTGTCTGTTCTAGTGTTGAAACAAGTGAGTTGTTTTTTACTTTTCCTGTTATATTAATAGTCATAGCATCAAACTCGGGAAAGAGTTGAAATCGACTCTTTTTAACTAAAAAATATGTTCCACTAAGGGTCATAAGAATAATAAGCGTGAGTGATAAATATTTCATTCTTATTAGATAGGCTAAAATAGATTGATAACCTCCACTGATTTTATTCCAGTAGTAGTCCTTAAAATCATTTGTCTGTTTAAAATGAAGATGTTTATAATGAATTGGAAGAAAAATAAAACTCTCAATAAAAGAGCTAATAACTAGAATAATCACGATAAGGGGAATTATTTTTATAAAAAGACCCAATCCACCAGAAAGCATTGTTAAGGGTAAAAAAGCAATAATTGTTGTTGTATCTCATCAAATTGAAGAAGCTGAAAGACT
>CAZIES010000033.1:0-21626 GCA_964538295.1 uncultured Arcobacter sp.
CACAAATACGGGGAACTAAATGAATAATAATATTATTAGTAAGATTACAAAAACAACGAAATCAAATATCGAAAACACAGTGTCGTTTTATGATAAACTAAAAAATAATCTTTATGTTAAAGATTCTTTTAAAGATATTCGAGTTTTTTTAGAGTCACTTTTTGAGACCAATAATTTACGAATGGTACTAAATGATGACTCAAATTTAGAAAATGAACTCATTTATGAATACAGCTTAGATAATATTGATGATAAAATGCAATACCTATCTGAATTCACTGTTGAAGTGAATAATCAACTTGAAATCTCTTACTCTTTTGTCGCAACCGACCAAGAGCACTTTGATTTAGTGCAGTTTAGGTATGATGATTTAAATAATATTTTTAACTTAATCTCGCCTATTTTATATTTTACTTATTTAAAAGAGATTATTGAAGAGTTAAAAGTTACTGATAACGTCACGCTTTTATATAATCGTGTTTATCTTAACCAACATTTAGAAAAAATGATACCATTAGCTCGTAGAGAGAATAAAAAAGTAGCTTTTTTAATGGTTGGAATTGATCATTTTAAAGCAGTCATCGATGAATTTGACTATGAAATTGGAGATAAAGTTCTTCAAGAATTAGCTAAGGTTCTTAAAGATACAATTCGTACTTCAGATATTGTCGTTCGGTTAGAGGGTGATGAATTTTTAATCGTATTACACAATGTTATTTCAGAAGAGAATGCCCTCATGGTTGCTCAAAAACTTATTGATACCTTTAAAGAGGTTGAAGTTGTTGTTAATGAAGAGACTAACCAACGACTTAAAAAAACAATTTGTGTTGGTGTTTCCATCTATCCAGATGACTCAGCAACAGTTGAACAGGTGTTAAAAAATGCTGATGTTTCACTTTATGAGGCACGTAATAAAGGTCGAAATGAAGCACTGCTTTATAGTAAAACACAAGCAGATGTAGTAGAATTATTTTAAGGTACTCAATGAAAAATACAATTATAAATTTAATAAACTCTTCCCATGATAACGAACATGATAAAAAATCTTTAGAGAGTATTTTTATTCTTTATGAGCAATTACAATACTCAACAGATTTAGAACAGATGTCAGAAGATATTTATACATGGTTAAATAAATCTTTTCATGTTGATAATGTAACTATCTCTTTATTTGATATTCAAACTCAACAAAAAGAGAATATTTATATTAAAGGTGAAGAGTTCTATTTAGATGACTCAAAAGCGCTCTTTTTTATTATTAATACCCATACAGACCAAAATGCTATTGTTTCATTTAATGCAACATCTAAAACCCATTATGAAATTTTACAAACAAATTATTCAACAATAGAATCTGCTTTCTTTTTAATTTCCCCTATTGTACAAAGCCGAATTTTAAAGAAAAACTTTATTCAAACACAATCTATTGATTCAGTTACAAATGTCTATAACCGGCAATACTTAACAAAACATGTTAATAAACTTATCTCCTTAACAGGGAAAAGCTACAACAAAATACATTTTTTAATGATTAGTATTGACAGATTTAAAGCTATCATCGATGAGTTTGATTATGATGCAGGGGATAAAGTTCTTGTAGAACTTGCTCGCGTAATTCATTCAAATATTAAAGAAAATGACGTCGTTGCAAGACTTACAGGTGATGAGTTTTTAGTCTCTATTGTAAGTACAAGTGATGATCATGGTATTGAAAATATTGCACAAAAAATTATTGAACTTTTTGCCCTATCAAAAATTGTCGTCAACGAACAAACAGGACAAACTTTACAAAAAACCGTCTGTATCGGAACAGATTGTTTTATTACAGATGGTGAACAAACTTTAGATGATACAATTAAAAATGCAGATATTGCTTTATATGAAGCGAAAAACTTAGGACGTAGTAAGTTTAAAAACTTTCGACAAATTTCAGACGAGGACACGATAGATTTATTTTAATAAAACTTAACTCGTCTTTCCTGGTCGTATAATTTTTGGAAGCTTTTTTGCTTTCATATAGACTCTTTTTGGTGCTGGATACCCCTCTATGGTTTTACTATTATCTTCTTTATCTAAAAAATCTTCTAAGCTTTGATCAAAAGACCATTGAGTTTTCCGCTGTTCTTCATTCGTTGTAATTGTAGTTGCAATGACTTCAATATTTCCAAAACCAGCACGACTCAACCAATTTTTAAGTGCAGCTATAGTTGGTATAAAATAGATATTAGGTATTTTAGAGTATGTTCCATTTGGAGTTAATGCAATCTCATCCTCTCCATCAATCATAAAAGTATCAATAAGTATTTCTCCATCAGGATTTAATCCCCTTGCCAGGGATTTTAGCGTACCTACAGGGTCAGGTCTGTGATAAAGTACTCCTAACATAAAAATAAAATCAAAACTATGATGATACGATTCTAAATGTTCAACACCCAAACGTTCATACACAATATCACTTTGCATAAAGTGATTAATAAAATCAAACTGCAACATAGTCAAAGGACTAGGATCAAAACCAATCATTCTTTTTGGCTTATCTTCAAGCATACGAAACATATAGTAACCATTATTACAGCCAATATCTGCAACTACTTTATCTTTTAAATCAAAATGCGGTCGTATAAGATTATATTTAATATTACTTTGCCATTCACTATCTATTTCTAAATCAAAAACTTTAAAGGGACCTTTTCTCCAAGGAATTAAAGTTTTTGCTGTAGCTAGAATCGTCTCTTGTTCCTTTTTAGTTAGGTCATCTTTTTTTCCTATAGTTAACCAGTCTTCTAATTTAACTAAAAGATTCTCTTTATTAATCTTTTGAGCTTTTTGTAACTGTTCATATAAGGGTTTAATATTTTTCCAATTAAGACAATCGGTTCGTAATTTTTTTATTTCTTCTTTAGTCATGATGGGATTATACAAACCAAGTAATAATTCTTCACTTAAATTAAAAAAAATTATTCTAAATCAATGATTCTACAAAGTTAAATTTGATATAATATCCCCCATTATTTGGTAGATAAGTTTATATTTTTTACAAACATAAGATTTCAAAACCCTCTTTGTTGTTTAAGAGCAAAATATTAACAATTCATTAATATTCATAAACTAAAATACTTAAATTACTTATACTAAATTGTTTTTTCTTTTTTAATTTAGTAACTATTTTAAAGGATCTTCTTTGAAGAAATTATCTGACATACTATTCTCCTTTAAGACTACTCTAGTTTTATTAGCAATTTTGGGGATTGGCGCAGGTGTTGCAACATTTATTGAAAATGATTATGGTACATCAACTGCAAGAGTTTTAGTCTATAACCATATATGGTATGAAATTATGCTTATTTTAACTACACTTAACATGAGTGGAATTGTTATAAAATATAAGATGTGGAAACACCCTCCTCGTTTTTTAATTCATCTCTCATTTGTTGTTATCTTATTAGGTGCAGGGGTTACACGATATATGGGATATGAAGGTATTATCCATATTCGAGAAGGTCAAACAGAAAATCGAATGATTTCTTTAGAACCTTATTTACAAGTTAAAATCAAACAAGCAACAGGCTCTTACTATCAAGAGTATCCTTTAGAGTTTTCTGCTTTAGGTAATGACTTTGATTATGACATTAAATTCAATAATAAAATACTTAATATTAAATATGACAACTATATGTACAGTAAAAAAGGTCGTAGTGATATGGGAATTTTAACGGTAAATGTCACTTTAAATGGTCAAACAAAAACCATTAAACTCCCTGGTAAACGTGGACAAAAAGGTATGTCAAAAATGGAAGACTTTGGCGATACTGTTGTACGACTAGAATATGGTTCAAAAACATTACAGTTGCCTTTTTCAATTACGCTAAATGATTTCCAGCTGGATCGTTATCCAGGAAGTATGTCTCCTTCTTCTTATGCTTCAGAAGTAACCGTTAATAAACAAGATGGTAAAAAATATGATTATAGGATTTTTATGAATAGAACACTTCACGAAGGAAACTTTCTATTTTTCCAAAGTTCGTATGACCAAGATGAAAAAGGAACAGTTCTTTCAGTAAATAATGACCCTGGGAAATGGCCAACATACTTGGGGTATTTTCTTCTTACTTTAGGTTTTGTTTTAAATCTATTTGATAAAAAGAGTCGTTTCTGGAAACTTACAAAATATGTTAAAGAGAAAAATATCGCTTCCATTGCTTTTGTACTTGCATTAGCTTTTGCCACAACAGACATGAATGCCGCTAATACTGCAACAGCACAACAGCAAGATACTGCAAACTCTGTTGTAAACTATTTAAATAATTTTAAAGAAGTATCCAAAGAGACTGCTAATAAATTTTCACGATTAGCAACACAAAGTAATATGGGAAGAATGAAACCTCTTAACTCCCTTAATCGTGAAATTGTTTTAAAACTCTCAGGCAAAACATCCATGTTTGGAATGACCTCAGATCAAATAGTTTTAGGAATGTTAAGTCGACCCGAGATTTGGCGACATGTTAAAATGGTAAAAGTTAAAACTCCAAAATTAAAAAAACTACTTGGGGTTGAAGCGACACGAAAATATATTGCCTTTTCTGAAGTTTTTAAAGATGGAAAATATATTTTAACCGATGAAACCAATAAAGCATATCGTAAAAAACCTGCAGAAAGGGGTACTTTTGAAAAAGACATTTTAAGGGTTGACGAACGTCTCAATGTTGCTTTTATGACCTATAATGGAAATCTATTTAAGATTTTTCCTAAAATAAAAGACCCATCAAATAAATGGGTTAACCCTCTTGATGCCATAAAAGAGTTTGAAGGAGAGTCTCAAAAAGCTGTTGAAACAATGATTCGTACTTTTATCAATGCAGTTATACAAGAAAACTTTGCAGAAGCAAACAAATTCCTTGATCTTATTTCTCAATACCAAGAAAAAGCAGGTGCGGCAGTTATCCCTAGTGAGGCTCAAATGGATAGAGAAATTGCCTTTAATAACTTAGATATTTTTCCTAAATTAACATTAGCTTATCTATTTGTAGGGTTTATTATGCTTGTTGCAGCATTTGTGGTTGTATTTAATCCTAAACTTAAACCTGTAAAAACAACCTTTTTCTTCTTTATCGTACTGCTTCTCCTTTTTGCAGCACACACCTTTGGTATGGGCTTTAGATGGGTCGTATCAGGACATGCTCCATGGTCCGATACCTACGAATCCCTTCTTTATATCTCATGGTCAGCAGTCTTTGCAGGGGTTATTTTCTTTAGAAAATCACTACTTGCATTAAGTTCAGCAGTTATTGTTGCAGCTATTTTTATGTTTACTGCACACTTAACAAATATTGACCCACAAATTACAAATTTAGTACCAGTACTTAAATCATACTGGTTAACGATTCACGTATCCATCTTAACTGCTTCATACGGTTTCTTTGGTCTGTCAGCTATTATTGGATTTATCTCACTTATCATCTTTATTTTTAGAAGTAAAAAAAGAGCCCATTTAGACGAAACTATTAAACATATCGCAGCTATCTCAGAAATTTGTTTAATCATTGGGTTAAGTGCTATTACTATTGGAAACTTCCTTGGTGGTGTTTGGGCAAATGAGTCATGGGGACGATACTGGGGATGGGATCCAAAAGAGACATGGGCATATGTATCAATTGTTGTGTATGTTCTAGTTGTTCATATGCGTTTTGTAAAAGTGCTTAATACACCATTTGCTCACTCTGTAGCTTCTGTACTCTCATTTAGTTCAATTTTAATGACCTATTTTGGAGTAAACTTCTACTTATCTGGAATGCATTCATATGCAACAGGTGACCCTGTACCAGTTCCTACATGGGTATATTATACTGTAGCAATGGTATTTATTACAATTGCATTGGCGTATAGAAAACGAAACTTACGAGATGATATTTGTTACGCAGAAAACCAAAAGTCTAAGAAGTAATTCTTAGGCTTTTTGCCCCTTTTAAATCCTAGCTATTCTTTTGATAGATACTTACAATCTCATCAAACGTTAAATTAAATGCTTCAACACATCCTGGATCAAAATGTTTTCCACTCCCTTTTAAAATAACATTTTTAGCTTTTTCAAAAGAGAGTGCATTTTTATAACAACGTTTTGAACATAATGCATCAAAAACATCCACAACTGCAACAATTCTAGCACAAAGGGGTATCTCTTCACCTTTTAAGCCTTTAGGATAACCACCACCATCCCATTTTTCATGATGATAAAGGGTGATTTCTTGTGCTAATGCCATAATTTCTGATGTTGGGTTTGATAGAATAAAAGCCCCTATTTCAGAATGCTCTTGCATAATAGTACGTTCTTCAGAGGTTAGTTTTGAGGGTTTTAGTAATACTTCATCAGGAATACCTAGTTTTCCCACATCATGCATAGTACTTGCGTGTTTTAAAACATATAAGGTATGTTCATCTAAATTTAATTTTTTCCCAATCACTTCAGAAGCTAAACCTATACGCTTAATATGCTCCGCTGTATCAGTATCTTTATACTCAGAAGCCAATGCTAAACGATATAAAGTATCCACATAAGCATTTCGTAATGAGTTTTTCATTGTATTAAAAGAGGTAATAGCTTCATTTATCTCTTTAAAGCTTGAAGCTTCTATACAAGGTGTATTTAGTTTTAAATCCTTTAAATCATGAGCCATATTCTCTAAACGTAAAATTGGTTTTGCAATCATTTTTGAAATAAGATAAGCAACATAAATAGCAAAAAGTCCAATAAGAAGTGTTAGTATAATATTAAACTTTTGATTCTCTTTTAAAAGCCCTAAGTAGTCATCTTCTGGTGCATACATTCCAATAACCCATTTTATATCATTCATATTAAAGGGTAAAAACATTGCCGTATAATTTTTATTGGCTATACTAAACTCTAAAAAAACCTTTTTTTCCAAACTATTGAGACTCGTTTTCTTTAATAACTCATTATAAGCTTGTTTTGCGACAATATCATCAATCTCATGAATCTTTAAAAGTCGTGGTTTTTTACTAATATTTTGTCCATTTTTTGTTGCAATTGGAAAAGATATCATCTTTAATGATTTTGCCATGATAAATACTTTACCATTTTTACTAATTTTCAAATTACTAATAAATGAAGATAAACTATCTATTTCAATATCAACACCAACAACACCATTTAAATTTGAATCTTTGTCATAAATTGGTGCAGCTGTAGTAATTCCAGGCTTTTTTGATGTATAAAAAACATAAGGCTCTGTCCAGATTAATTTTCTTTTTGCTTTTGCTGAAATAAACCATGGTCTTAAACGAGGGTCATAAGAGTCATAAGGTAACTTCTTTTTAGAAGTAACCTTCATATTCAAATCGTATTGTGTTATAAAAACATTTTTATTTAAAGCTTGGTCATTAATAATCTGTTTTGCTAAATACCCCTCTTTGTTTTTAAGCAACATCAAAAAATCACCTTTGTCATTACCATAGTAAATCCCAGAGAACTGTTTATTTATTTTTAATTGTTCATAAAAGTAACGTAACATTCCAGAAATATCTTCACTATTAACGACATCTTTAGATTCAAGTTGTCGCGTTAACTCAGCAGCATCTCGTGCTATTAACATATAAGTTTTTGATTTATCTAAAGCAAAATCGGAAATATTTTCCATAATTTGTAAAGAGTGTTGCGACATAATATTTTTTGTTGAATAATAAGAAGAAAAAGCAATCATAGAGACACAAATTGCAATAATAGCTGAAAAACAGATAATTAATATACTTTTTAAAGAGAACTTCATTTTATCTCCCCAATATTTAGGTGAATTAGCCTAATAATCTATGAGATAATTATAACCTAATTTCAAATAAAGTTACTATAAAGTAATCATTAAATTTATTTATAATAATTTTAAACAACAATTATAAAACGTGCTCCCTTTTTATCATTTTGAACACTCAAGCTTCCTTTCATTTTATCTTCAACAATTGCTTTTGATAAATAAAGTCCAATTCCAGTACCTTTTTCATCTTTTGTTGTAAAATAGGGATTAAAAATCTCATCTATTATTGCTGTTGGAACACCACCCGCATTATCTAACACATCAATTTTTACGCGTTCTTTTTCTTTGGTTATATCTATTATTATCGTTGGATTTTGTATATTATTCTCTTCAAAAGCATCTTTAGCATTAATAATAATATTCATCAAAACTTGAGAAAATTCATTTTTATTACCAAAAATCTCTAACTGCTCTTTATCATTAATAATTAAATTAATATTATTGTGCTGTAAAACTGAACCTATAATATTCAACACATTATCAAGTAAGTCTCTGACTTTAAAATGACTCTTTTCCAAATCTTTTTTATAAAAGTTTTTAAAGTTATCAATAGTTGTTGACATAAATTCAATTTGATATAAAGAGTTTTCCAAAGCATCATCTAACATTTTATCACTCATACGACCTTTATTTTTAAAAGCCTTTAAGTTTTGCAGGGTTAATGACAGACGTGTTAGTGGATGTCGCCATTGATGAGCGATATTACCTATCATATCTCCTAGTTCTGCTAATTTACTTTGATGTTGTAAAAGCCGATCTTTTTTGGCATTTTTCAAACTCTCTAAAGCAACTTTTCTATCAAGATTGGTTGCAAGTTCATGCAATCTATCCCCTTGATTAACCACAATTTCGTACATATGTTTTAAAGGACTTGAAAGTAAAAAGCTAAACAATATAGAAAAAATAGTAGCAAAAAACAGAATAACAATAATCATCTTATTATTGTTTTTATTAACCTCTTGAACAGACTTATCTTTTTCAACAAAAATCATATTAATTTTTTGATTATCTAAAAAAAGTGGTTGTACATAAATATTATCATCAAATATCGCTGCATTTTTATAATTACTTTGAATTTTGTAAACAATATCGTCTTTAAAATCATGATCAATAGAGTGTTTAGAATCATACAGTGACCAGTTATATTTACTATTTTTATGACGAATATAATACCCACCTTCATCCACCAAATAAATATCATAAAGAGCTGATCGGGTTACACTTTCAAGCAACTCTTCCATAAAAAGATTAATAATTAAAATACCTTGAAACTCTTTATTAATATAAATAGGTGTTGCAACTCTAGCAACAGGTTTAAAAGGACGCTCAAATACTCCATGTTCAATATTTAAATCAATCTCTGAAAACCAAACATCATTTTCATTTAAATATGACGCTGCTTTAAAATAGTACCGATTAGATTTATCTTGTAAACTATTTGATTTATAGGGTTCTAACGATTGTTTTTCCCTATCATAACGTAGTTTTTCATAACCATTTTTACCGATAAATCGTATCTGCATATAATCTTTATTGGCTTCCATAATGGTTAAAGAGAGCAAATCAATATAATATTTATAAGAGCCATCTTTAATATGTTCAATAAAATATTCATTTTTAGCTAATGCTTGTAAAGCATCACTTCTTTTTTTAAAATAACTATCAAAAAGATGTTTTTTTTCATTAGCTTGTAAAGAGGCTTCACGTTCAAATTTGTGAACTCTTAATTCATCTGAAAAATAGACATGAATGACAGTAATAGTGATAAGTAAAAGTGTCGTAAAAGCTAAATAGGAAAAAAATAGTTTAAAACCAAAATTTCTATTTTGTTTAGAGAGTTTATCTAATTCAATCATATTTCTCTATCTTATACCCAGCATTACGAATATTGACAATAAAATTCTCTTTGAGTTTTGCCCGTAGTTTTTTGATTTGTGTACGTAAAGTATTGTCACAAACATCTTTTTCTTCCCAAACATAATCTCTTAAAACCATTGGACTAATAACATTACCAATATTTTTAACTAAAATATACAAAAGATTTTTTTCTGCACTATTTAAAGCAACTACTTCATCATTAAAATAGAGTTGCATTGTACTTAAATCAAAAAGATAATATTCACTAATTTGTGTTTTTGTTACACTATCTTTATATATAAGTTGATTGATACGTAGTTCCAATTCTTCGTAGTTAAAGGGTTTTCTTACATAGTCATTACACCCTACTTCATACCCTTTTTTCACATGTTCAATATCACTTTGTGCTGTTAAATAAATAGCTGGTGTAATAATCTGCTTTTGTCGTATTAATTGAAGTGTTTCTAAACCATTTTTTTTAGGGGTATTAATATCTAATAAAAAAATATCATAATTTTCTAAGACAGCATTATCAAGCAAGGATTCACCATCATTATAAAAATCTACTCGATTACCATCAAGTTCAAAATACTCTTTAACTTGTTCACAAATAAAATTATCATCTTCTAGTAGAAGTATCTTCATAGTATTACACCTATAAAAAGCTTAATTGAATTCATTGTATCAAATTAATACTCTTGATTATCTTTGATACAAAGAGACAAAATATAGTTAATTACATGTAGGAATGTGTTCCGAATCATAAGCAAATTCTTGAAGCAGTTTCATCATCAATTTTGACTCTTTTTTAAACTCACCACCTTCAAAATATTTTACAATTTCAACCGTAGTATCATCATCAAGATGTAACTCTTTTAACTCTAAAGCACTGTTTGAAAAAAGTTGTTTCCACTCTCGTATTGAAGCCATGTTCCCACCACGACTCCCCTCTCCATGACAAGAAGAACAACGCTTTAAATAATAGTCTTGTCCAACAATATTTTTTGTAGCATATTCACCTCGTATTTTAGAGGCAAATAATGAAGATGAAAAAAGCGTTGATAATAAAATTAGTGCCGTGAAAAGTGTTGTTTTTTTCATTTTTTCTCTCCATAAAGTTTGTTATATTTTACTATGGCATCATCCATCCACTCTAACATTTGTTCAAGATTCCACATACCATAAATCACCATATGTTTTTTACCTTTTCGTGCTATTTTTTCTTCATTTGGTCCCATAAAATAAATCGCTGGTGTCATTGAAACACTCAAGCGAGCTGGAACTTGTCCTGTATTTGCTACATCAGAATCGTAGTCTGTTGAGTTATCTAAATACATCGGAACAAAATATTTTTTAATTTTTTCTTGAAATTTTGGGTGAGAAAGAACTTCAGCTTTTAATTTAGGGCAATAAAAACAGGTTCGTGAATCCAAAAATAGAAAAATTGGTTTCTTTTTATATTTTGCAACTTCTAATCCATCTTTAAATTCATTTTGCCAAATAAGCCCTTTTTGCCAATCACTTAGGGCAAGAAGTGATGTTGAAAATATTAGCAATGTAAACACTATTTTTTTTAACATAGTTGACCTCTCAATTTTGTCTCTTTTTTCTATTCTAACCATTTAAAATTAAATTAAAATTGATTTTAATCAATAACCATTCTCAACATAAAACTTAAAGTAACCTAAATTTGAAAATTAAATTTAACTTTTTTAGTTTGGCACTTTGGAGGCACTTTTGTTTGATAGAATTTTAAACAATTGGGATTTTCCCAATAATTTTAAAGGAGACAAGATGAAAAGCTCAATGCAAAGCATAGTGAAAATTGCACTCTTCGCATGCTTACTTTCATTTACTTCTCTTTTTGGTGCCCAGCACTCAAAAGGGAAAGCTGAAATGGCAAGTGTTTCAGGTGGTGATTCTTGTATCAAATGTCATAAAGGTATTGAATCTATTAGAGATGAAAAATCTGACATGATGAAACAAATCGTCGCTATGGGACATGGCTTAGGAGATACAGCAGGTTGTGTTGTTTGTCACGGTGGTAATCCAGAAGATGGTACCGTTGCAGGCGCGCATAAAGGTGCTCCAAAGGCTCACGCAGGTGGTTTAGCAGAGTTTGTTAGAGATCCAGGTTCTATTTGGATTGCTGATAAAACCTGTGGTATTTGTCATGCGGATACAGTAGCAAATACAAAAAAATCACTTATGGCAACAGAAGCTGGAAAAATTCAAGGTAACTTACACTCATGGGGAAGTGAACCTACCAAGAAAGTACAATTTGCTAACTACGACGTAAAAGACGAAGATGGTAAAGAACCAGCATGGGGAACCAAAGTCTATAAAGACTATATGGTTAAAATGATTGACAAATATCCTGATCAATTCCCAACTGAACTTAAACAATTACCACTACCACCAACTGGACCAGAGGATTTTAAAGGGAAATCTAAAGAAGAGATTGGTTACATGGCTTCTATTACCTACCAAAGAGCTGACTGTCAACGATGTCACATTGGTGTAAGAGGTCGAAAAGGTCGAGGTGACTGGAGAGGTATGGGATGTTCTGCATGTCATATGCCTTACGGAAACGAAGGTATTTATGAAGGTAAAGATCCAACCATTGACAAAAAAGAGCACGGTCATATGTTAGTGCATATGATGCAAGGTTCAAGAGAAGCTAAAGTTAAAACACCATCGGGTGCAGAGTTTAGTGGAATTCACCCTGAAACTTGTAACTCATGTCACAATAGAGGTAAGAGAATTGGGGTTTCTTACGTTGGTTTAATGGAACAACCTTACGGTTCACCACTACAAGCAGGTGGAAAATCACAATCTAAACATCATGGTAAACGATATAAACACATCAAAGAAGACTTACACTTTGAAGCGGGTATGACATGTCAAGATTGTCATACATCAGTTGATATGCACGGTGATGGTACACTATTTGGTACGACATTAGGTCAAGTTGAAATTGAGTGTTCAGATTGTCATGGTACAAATGATAAGTATCCATGGGAATTAAAAATTGGTTATGGGGAAAACTTTGGAATTGAGACTCCTGAAGGTCCAAGAGGTATGGCAAATGAATTACCATACTGGATGACCCTAGGTACAGTTTACGACAAACAAGGTGGATACTTATTATCTACACGAGGTAACCCATTAGGAAATGTTGTTAAAGTTAAAGGAAAAAATAAAGCTATTGCGCACTTAGCCTCTGGTAAAGATTTAGAGATTCCTTTATTGAAATTTAAAGCGAATACTAATACATGGAAATCTCAAGATGCTGATGTAGCTATGGGTAAAATCCAAGCACACATGGATAACCTAGAGTGTTACTCATGTCACTCTGATTGGGCACCACAATGTTATGGATGTCATATTAAAGTAGACTATACTCCTGGTAAATCTAAAACTGACTGGATTGCATCTGGTTCAACTAACTTTGCAAATGGTGAGACTTCAGAGTCTGTACTTGGTACTAAAGGTAAAAAACTCTTTGGTAAACCAAGTGAAACACGTTCATATTTACGATGGGAAGATCCAATTCTAGGAATAAATGGGGAAGGGTTAGTTACACCTATTATGCCTGGATGTCAAGTAACCTATACCGTTATTGGACCTGATGGTCAAACACTAGTTCTTAATAAACAAGCTAGAGTTCCAGATGGACCTAATGGTTCACTTGTAGCAGGAACAGATATGGCGCCTGTTCAACCACATACAACAGGAAGAAAAGCGAGATCGTGTGAATCGTGTCACTCTAATCCTAAAGCGTTAGGTTATGGTATTGCGGATGGTCAATTTATGACTGGACAAGGTAAAGACAAATATATGGATTTACAAGACTTAAGAACAGGTGATTTTGTACCAGCAAATAAAACTGTTCAAATGAAAGGTATTCCAGGAATGGATTATGACTGGTCACAAGTTGTAACGCGTGATGGAAAACAGTTACAAACAGTTGGTACTCACTGGCCAGCTTCACGACCGCTTGATCAAGATATGAGAGAGCGAATGGAAAAAACTGGTTTATGTATGGGGTGTCATCAAAATATGAAAGATGACAAACTATGGGATAAACTAAATACTCCAAAAAAATTAAATGTAGATGAACACATTAAAAAAATGCACGAAATCTACAATAAAGCAGCTAAATAATCAGTGCTTTAACTTAAAAGGAAGGAACATAAGGTTTCCTTCCTTTTATTAGTTTTACTTATAGTAATAGTGATACAAATTTAAGTTCACTGTTATTATAATTGAGACTAAAAAAAAGGTTGAACAATATGAAAATAAACTTTACACATAAACTATTTGTAGCTTCGATAATCACGTCAACAATTGTTTTATCAGGATGTAACGATAAAACAACAGAAGCCAAAGTAATCGAAACAAAACCTGTTACAAAACAAGAAACTAATGCTATACCTCCTAAAGTGGAAGTAAAAAAAGAAGAAACACCTGTTACTTATACTAAATATGATTCAATCGTACATGATGTGTTTCAAGATGCAGCAAAAATTGGACCAGAAGGTAAACCAATGATTTTAATCTTTGGGACCAATACTGACCCCTATTCAGATAGATTAAAAGCAGACATTAAAAACTCTGAAGCCTTAACAAAAAAACTTAAAAGTGAGTTCTCCTCATATTATTTGAAAGCCCATGAAAATTTACGACATAAACAGTTTCACGAAGGTGAATATATGGATGTTGATACAAAAACGATGATTGCTATTTATGGTATTGATGCAACACCTACTATTATCTTCACAGATGATAAAGGAAAAGCAGTTATTGTTGTACCTGGTTATATGCCAACAAAACAGTTCTTAACAACAATGAGTTTTATGCAAAGCGGAAAATGGAAAGGTAAAGATCGAAAAAATGGGGAAGTATATGAAGCATTAAGAGACTACTACATTTCAAATGGCATTGATGTACGGAAAAAGGCACAGTAATGAAGAAGCTATTGATAACACTAATTTTACTCACATCGACCCTTTTTGCCTCAGAACTTTTTCAAAAAAGTAATAAAATCGTTGCCAATGGAAAAGGGGTCATGTTTATCTTTGAAAGTGATACTTGTCCTTACTGTGACTTACTTAAAAAAGATTTTAAAGAGAATAAGCAAATGAATGAACTTGCAGGTGAATTTAATATCTATTTAATCAACCGTGAAAAAGAGCAAGAGTATATCGTTGGAGATACAAAGAAAAAAGAGACAACGACCACTCTTAGAATGGCATTTGCTGCTAAGTCAACTCCAAATATTGTTATTTTTGATAAACACTGGAATCGAATCTTTCAAGTTCCAGGCTATGCACATCCTGCACAAATGATTACTTTTATGAAGTTTGTAAAGGGTCTTCATGAAGGCAAATATGATACTAAAGATTGGCGAAAGTTTTTAGCTGATAATGGGGTAAGCTAAAACTTACTACAAAATCTAAAAAAAGGCTAGGACATTTTGTTCTAGCCTTTTTTATTTCATAATATTTGATATGACCTTAAAATAATTTTGATATAATTTAAACAATTTATATAAAGGGATTATTTTGAGTAATATTACTGATATTTTTAAAGAAATAACACAAATTCCACGTTGTAGTACAAACCATCATCCTTTTATAGAGTACGTTAAAGATTTTGCTTTTAAATATGAGTACGACTGCTCTATTGATCAATCAAATAATATCTTATGTAAAAAAGAGAACTCTGTTTCAGCTATTTGTTTACAATCGCATTATGATATTGTCTGTTTAGTGGATAATACGATTCCAGAACTTCTTGAAGAAGATGGTTTTTATAAAGCTGCTAACTCAACACTTGGTGCAGATAATGGCATAGGGTGTGCTTATATGTTAGCACTCATGAGTGAAGGGTATGATTGTGAGTTTTTATTCACCAGTGATGAAGAGATAGGACTCATTGGTGCAAATAATTTAGGTCTTGAGATAGAGTCTCCTTATATGCTCAATCTTGATAGTGAAAGTGAAGGTGAAATTTGTATTGGTTGTGCAGGAGGTATTGATATTTTTGCCACACTTAGTGAAAATAGTATCATTGAAAACATTGATAAACTTGAACTTTACGAGCTTTCAATTTCAAAACTTCCAGGTGGACACAGCGGTGTTGAGATTCATAAAAATATAGATAATGCCCTAAAAATAATTGCACAAAGTATTTATGATTGTGGAGGCGTTGTATTGGATATTAATGGGGGCGAAAGAATCAACTCCATTCCTGTTAATGCCAAAGCGATTATTGCTTCAAAGGAACAACCAAAACTTATTCATGATAATATGAAAGTTGAAAAAATTCATCAATCAAGTGATCATTTAAATATTTATCCAGATTCAATTATTGAATTTATTAACAATTTTCAACAAGGAGTGAGAGAATTTAATAATGAACTCAAAGTTGTAGAGAGTTCAATTAACTTGGCAATTGTAACGACACAAATAAATGAAGTAAAAATAGAGCTTAGTGCTCGTTCTATGGATAACAATAAACTTCAAGCACTGACGCAACAAACAGTAAGCCAATTAGAAGCATTAGGTTTTAAAGTAGAAACAAGTGGTAAATACCCTGCCTGGAAGCCTGATGTCAATGCATTTACAAATCATGTTTTAAAAATTTATCAGCAACATGAACCAAAAGCAAAACTTGAAGCGATTCATGCAGGTTTAGAGTGTGCCATTTTTAAAGAGAAATTTTCACACCTTAAAATCGCCTCCATTGGACCTAATATCTTTAGCCCACACTCAAAAGCTGAATGCGTAGAGATAGCCTCTATTCACAAACTCTACGATATTGTCAAAGATATAGTAGATTCAATGTAAGGGATTGTATGCAAACCATAAAACTTGAAGGTATTTGGAAATTTGATAGCTTAAAAGATAAAATCAAATATCTAAAAACCTTTGATACGATTGCTCAAAACTCACAAATTACACTTGATTTTAAAAACTTACAAAAAATAGACTCTTCAGGTATTATTCTCATCATTCGATATATAAAACTTTTTGAGAGTAAATCATGTATCATTAATATTATCAATATTAGTGCCAAACATGAAAACATGCTAAATCTTTATACAAATAACTATCAACACCACGAACATAAAGAAGAACAAAATGAACCAAAAATATTAGAAAAAATAGGAAAAAATTTCATTGATATTATTGAAAACTTTAATCATTTTGCTTATTTTTTAGGGCGACTAACCTTTCATTTCTTCTACCTTTTTTTACACCCATCTCAAATACGTTTTAAAGCCACTATTAATCAAATAGAGATTGCAGCTATTCATATATTACCTATTGTTGGACTTGCCCTATTCCTTGTTGGTTTTGTTACAGCTTATCAAGGAGCTGAACAACTGGGACGTTTTGGTGCTAATATTATTGTTATTGAGATGTCAACCATGTCAATGTTTCGTGAAATTGCTCCCTTTTTAGCAGCTGTTATAGTTGCAGGTCGTAGTGCTTCATCATTTACAGCACAATTAGGAACAATGAAGATAACCGAAGAGGTTAGTGCCATGAAAACAATGGGTTTAGATCCTGACATTTTTTTACTTCTTCCAAGAGTGATTGCACTCATTATTATTATGCCATTGATTGTCTTTTTTGCAGACATGGCAGCACTACTTGGTGAAATGGTTATTGTTAAATTGCATATGGGAATCTCTTATTCACAATTTTTAGATCGAATTTACGAACATGTGGAGATACGACATATTATGTTAGGTCTGCTAAAAGCACCACTTTTTGGTCTACTTATAGCAATTGTAGGATGTTATAGAGGTCTACAAGTTAGAAGTGGTACAGATATTGGTAAATATACAACAAAAAGTGTAGTTGATGCAATTTTTTGGCTTATCATTGTTAATGCCCTTATCTCGTTACTTTCAATTGAATTAGGATTCTAAGATGATAGAAGTATCCAATCTTAGCACTGTATTTGGACATAATGTTGTCCATGATAATATCTCTTTATCAATTAACAAAGGTGAAATCTATGGTATTTTAGGAGGTAGTGGTAGTGGTAAAACTACCCTGCTTCGTCAAATTATTATGTTAGATGCTATTCAAAAAGGTGATATTTCAATTTTTGATTTGGATATTAAACACCTAAAACGTAAAGAGAGAGACTATATCAAACAAAACTGGGGTGTTCTTTTTCAGTTTGGCGCTCTCTTCTCATCACTTAATGTTGTTGAAAACATTGGTATTATGCTAAAAGAACGGAGTAAATTACCTAAAGAAATTATTGAGGATATTGCTTATACTAAACTTCAAATGGTAGGACTTAGCCCAAAAGTAGGAACACTTTACCCAGAAGAATTAAGTGGGGGAATGAAAAAACGTGTGGCATTAGCACGTAGTCTTGCCCTTGATCCAAAAATTCTTTTTTTGGATGAACCCACTTCTGGATTAGACCCTGCAAGTGCAAAAGGTTTTGACAGTTTAATTGTAAAACTTAGAGACATGCTTGATTTAACCGTTGTAGTCATTACCCATGATTTAAATACTATTCAAAATGTTTTAGATAGATTTTCTATTTTGGGTGATGGTAAAATTATCTTAACAGGTACCTATGAAGATGCTCTAAACTTAGATAATGCTACAATAAAGAAATTCTTAAAACTAGAGGAATAAAATTTGGATAACAAAGCAAGGTATACCTTAGTTGGTTTTTTTATACTCACCTTTTCAATTGCAATGATAGCTTTTGTTTTGTGGTTAGCACGTTATGATATTAATAAAGATAAATTAACCGAATATCGACTCTATGTCAAACAATCAATCTCAGGACTTAATATTAACTCTATTGTTTACTATAAAGGGCTTGATATTGGCATAGTAGAAGATATTCGTATCAATTCAAAAAACCTTGAAGAGATTGAAGTTGTACTTAAAATCTCACAACCAAAACTTATAAAAACTGATACCGTTGCGAGTATTGAATCTCAAGGAGTAACGGGGAACAAAACCATTGAGTTATCAGGAGGTACACAAAATACACCTTTACTTCCAATAAATGATGAGGGATTTGCAACCATACCTGTAAAACAATCTTTCTTTAGTGAACTTACCTCACAAGCTTCTAATATTGGTCAAAAAGTAGATATTGTTCTTTCTCAAATAGCCAAAGCTTTAGATGAAAAAAACCTCAAAAACTTTGAAGCTATTTTAAGTAACACTAACACTTCTACTCAAAACTTTGATAAGTTAATGCTTGATGTCAACAGTTTAATGAATGAAAATATCAAAAACTCTTTAACAAAATTTGATACGTTAATGACAAATAATATTGAACAAACCCTTAACAAATTACAACAAACCCTAAAAAACATTGACCACTTGAGTACTAATATGCAAAAAGTTGGAAACAACGTTAATACACTCATTCAAAATGATATTAAAACGATTCTCAAAGAATTTAAAACAACAGCTCAATCAGCGCAAAATATCGATGAAGTGCTTCAAAGTTTTGAACAATCCTTAGAAAAAATGAATGATACCATTGATAACTTTAGCCAAAATGGAGGCGATATGATTTTTAAGACAAGGGAAGTTAAATATGGACCAGGAGAAGTACAATGATTAAACTTTTTATAACTTCACTTATAATTATATTAGGATTTACAGGTTGCCTTACAAAAGAGCTTCCACAACAGACTACCTACACTATTTTTTCTAATAATGATTTAATTGAAAAAAGGGATATGAGTTCACAAAGCATTTATATTACTAAACCTAAAACACTTAATAGTTTAAATAGTACTAAAATTTTTTATACTCAAAAACCTTATGAGTTTGAAGCTTATGCTTTAAGTAAATGGAGTGACACTCCTGCTAAAATGATTCAAAATGCACTAACAAATCAATTATCCAATGAAAATAGCTATAACTTTGTTACATCAACAAGACTTAAAACAAAAGCCACCATTATAATCAATAGTGAACTTATTCACTTTCAACAAATTATTGACAAAGAACAAAGCTACACACTTTTAAAACTACGTTTATATTTAACCTTTAACGATAAAACAACTACAAAAGAGTTTAATTATAAAACTGTTGCGATACCAACAGCTTATGGTGCGGTTAAAGCCTTTAACCAAGCAACAACACAACTTACATCAGAAGTGAGTCAATTTGTCTACCAAACAATAAAGGAGAAATAATGTTTAAAAAACTACTTTTAACCCTCATCTTTAGTTTAACAGCCCTGTTTGCATATACTGCTCCCCAAAGTATTCCAGGAACTACTTATGTGGATACTCAACAAGCTTATGAACTTTATAAAAAGAAGACAAAGTTTTTAGATGTTCGTCCTGAAAAGTTTGTCAAAATGGGGAAAATTCATGGAGCGGCAGAGTTCTATGTTGGGCTTATTACTGCTAAAAGTGTCTTTTTGATTGGGCGTAAAAATGAACCAATTATTGTTTACTGCAATGGAGTGAACTGTTCATTAACTCAAGAAGCCATTGAAAAATTACAAAGTTATGGATATACCAATTTATACTACTACAGGGATGGTTTTCCTGCTTGGAAAGCAGCAGGTTATCCAACAGAGTAAGAGAAGATTATAAATCTTCTCTTACCCTTTAAAAACAACCCTATTTCGTCCTGAACGTTTTGCTTGATAAAGATTGACATCAGCAGTACGTAACATATGGTCTAAGTCTTTACCAAATTTTGTTGTAACACCGATAGAAACCGTATAATGAAGACTTTTTTCTTCTTCATAAAATACCTTATTTTCTTCAAACTTTTGACGAATATTCTCAAAGGTTGGTAAAATATCTTCTTCTTTTATATCACGAAGTACAATAGCAAACTCTTCCCCACCTAAGCGAAAGATAAGCGCATTGCTACCTAATACCTCATATAAAACTTTTGGTATTGCCTTAATAGCAATATCACCAATATCATGACCATACTTATCATTAATATCTTTAAAATTATCAACATC
The DNA here is from genome assembly GCA_964538295.1 of uncultured Arcobacter sp. GTDB lineage: Bacteria > Campylobacterota > Campylobacteria > Campylobacterales > Arcobacteraceae > Arcobacter_A. The sequence goes on from CAZIES010000033.1 coordinate 20,679, forward strand.
TAAAACAGCTAAAACAAAAGTACTCTTCTCTTTTTTTGCCTTTTCATACTTTTTTAGTCCAAATTCAAACAAGTAGCGCCTATTATAAAGATTTGTCATATAGTCTTTAATTGCTTTATCTTTTGCTTCCTCTATATGACGCAGAAGCTCCAAAGAGTTTGTAATACGAGCAAAAAAAGCCTCATCTGAAAAGTCTTTATGTAAAAAATCATTTGCTCCAAAACGTAAGAAATCAGAGATAATTGTTTGATTATACGTTCCAGAAAGAGCAATAAATGCAAGTTGATCTTTTTTATATGTTTGTCTAATTTTAGATAAAAATTCAATGCCATTCATATCAACCATATGGTATCCAGATAAAACCAATTTAATATTGTGATGTGCCTCTTCTAAAAGTTTTAAAGCATCTTTTCCATTACTTTTTACAATTGTTTTAAGGTTATACTTTTGGCATAATTCTTCCACTTTTTTACAAAAAGTTTTTGAATTATCGACAATGAGTACCTCTTTATCATGATTTGTTAAAAGTGTATGTAAAAGGTAAGAAACATAGTCTAAAGCATAACTTCCATTTTTAATAACATAATCAATTAAAAAAAAGTTTTTAAAAACTTTGTTATTTTTATTTAATTTTCGTCCTGTTAACAGTATTGATTTAATATCAAATTTATCAATAAAGTCAACAATCTCTCCATTAGGTGCATCAGGAAGACTATAATCTAAAAGTGCCAGAGCATACTCACCTTTATTTTTTAAAACTAATTTCGCAGCTTCACTCATAGAAGAAGCAATATCGACCTCTAATCCATAATCTTTTTCACAAAGTTCTTTAAGTCCTAAGAGTATTGTTTTACTATCATCGACAATTAAAACTTTTTTCATGATACTACTCCTTTGCTTTCCACTCTTTGTAAAGCTTAGTGTGAATTTCTATCTCTTCTCTTGAGG
>CAZIES010000034.1:0-21017 GCA_964538295.1 uncultured Arcobacter sp.
CCAATGAAATGGTTAGAGCCTTCACTAGAAACTATGTTAGAGAATTTTGAAAACCAAAAAGTTGTTATTTATCCAATCTCTTTCATTGTTGATAATTCTGAAACGGTTTTTGAACTTGATATTGAATATAAAGAAGTTGCAGATGATTTAGGTGTGAGTGAGTACAAAGTTGTTAAATGTATGAATGACTCAGATGCTTTTGTAAAGGTTGTTAAACATTTAATTGCGTAGTAAAATCAAGGAGTACTGTTATGAACCATAGCCTCTTGTTAGATTTAGCCAAAATGACAATCAAAGATGAACTGTATAATACAAGTTCCATTGATAATATTGCACTTGAACGGGATAATAGTTTTTTAGGTGATGAACGTGCTACTTTTGTTACGCTCAATTTAGATGGACGCTTGCGGGGATGTATTGGGTCTTTACTTCCTCATAGAAAACTTATTGATGATATTATGCATAATGCAAAAGCAGCGGCTTTTCAAGATTATCGTTTTCAACCTTTAACAAAAACAGAGTTTGAACGCTTAGAGATTGAAATTTCTTTGCTTACGATTCCTAAAGTCTTAATTTATGACTCTTTAGAGGAGTTAAAGGAGAAAGTACGTCCAGGGATTGATGGTATAATTTTAAGTAAAAACCATAACAGAGCAACTTTTTTACCACAAGTATGGGAACAACTTCCTAGTTTTGAACTCTTTTTTGATCATTTGTGTCAAAAAGCAGGTTTATGTTCAGACTGTTTAAAACAGTTCCCCGAGATTCAAACCTATCAAGTTGAAAAAATTAAACGGTAATGAATTATTTTAAAACCTATAAAGAGAAATTGGTTTGTCTTTTATGTGGACACTATTGTAAACTAAAAGAGGGACAAACAGGACTTTGTGGTGTTAATAAAAATGTAGGAGAATCAATTGAGTGCTTAGTATATGGATATGTAAGTGCTTTAAATATTGATCCCATTGAAAAAAAGCCTCTTTATCACTTTTTACCACAATCAAAATCTTTGTCTTTAGGAACAGTGGGGTGTAATTTTAAATGCTCTTTTTGTCAAAATTGGGGTATCTCTCAAGAAAAGCATATTGATACAAGTAACTATTTCTCCCCTAAACATATTGTGAAACTCGCTTTAAATAATCAGTGTCAAAGTATTTCTTATACCTATAATGAACCAACAATTTTTTATCCCTATGCGAAAGATATTGCGTATGAGGCAAAAAAAGTTGGCATAAAAAATGTTTATGTCTCTAATGGCTTTGAATCAAAAGAGGTAGCTTCTGATATGATAGGGGTTATAGATGCGATAAATGTGGACTTAAAATGTTTTGATGAAAAGTATTATAAAAAGTTAGGTGGGAAACTTGATAGGGTGTTAGAGAATTTAATCTTTTTTGCGCATAATGCTATTTGGTTAGAGATTACGACATTAATTGTCCCAACTAAAAACGACTCTAAAGAGGAGTTGACGAAACTAGCAACTTTTATTAAACAAGAGTTGGGAGAGAATACTCCTTGGCATATTTCAGCATTTCATCCTGACTATAAAGAGAAAGATTTACCCAAAACATCAGTAGCGACTTTGAAAATGGCGTATGAAATAGGCAAAAGTGTGGGCTTGAACTACGTTTATATTGGTAATGTAGGTTTTGATAATCATACACGTTGTAAAAAGTGTGCTAAAACATTAATTGAACGACAATATTTTAATACGTTACAAAACCATATTAAAAAAGGAAGATGCCCTTATTGTCAGGAGTTTTTAGAAGGAGTTTACAATGATTAGAAAAACGTCAGTAGCAGGAAGTTTTTATCCTAATTCTAATGAAGAACTTATAAAATATTTCAAGCATTTTAGTCAGGACTTAGAAGAACAGAGTATTAATTTAAATCCCAAAGCTGTTATTGTTCCTCATGCAGGATATATTTATTCAGGTTTTACTGCAAATGCAGCTTACTATTTTTCCAAAGAAGTAAAGAAAAAAAGATGTATTGTTATAGGACCTTCCCATAGAGTCTACTATGAAGGAGCCAGTGTGAGTCTTCATGATAACTATGAGACGCCTTTGGGTAATATTACCGTAGCAAAAGAGTATGCTTTGCAGTTAAAGGAGCAATTTGATTTTTTATCTTTTGAAGAGCAACTCCATCATGAACACTCCACTGAAACCCAAGCTCCTTTTATTAAATACTATTTTGATGAGGTTGAAATCATTGAAATCGTTTATGGAAAAGTTGATGAAAAAAAATTAGCTATACTCATTGATTTTTGTTTACAAGATAGTGATAACTTTATAGTAATAAGTACAGATTTAAGTCATTTTCATGAGTTGAAAGTAGCAAATTATATTGATAATATTTGTTTAGAAGCAATTTTAAATAAAGATATTAAGAAATTTGATGAAGGGTGTGAAGCCTGTGGGCTCATAGGTGTAAAAGCAATGATAGAAGCTTCAATAAAAAATAGTTTAGATGTAGAATTTTTAAACTATTGTACCAGTTATGACAAAACTAAAGATGATTCAAGGGTGGTTGGATATACTTCTTTTTTAATTGGAGAAAAAAGGAAGTGATATTATGGGGTTTACTTTAAAAAAGATTTTGTCGGCTTTTTTAATGCCTTTATCTATTGGTTTACTTTTAGCTTTTATAGGTTTGATATATTTGTATGCTAAATCATATACCAAAGCAAAATTTTATTTAACCTTGAGTTTTTTTTGGATGCTCATTATTAGTAGTGCCTCCTTTCCTCATTTGTTATTAAAACCTTTAGAAAATAGTTATGCAAGTCTTTTAGTTCCAAATCCTACTATAAAATATGTCCATGTTTTAGGTAGTGGGCATACAAGTAATAGTCAACTATCTGTAGTATCTCAAAATTCACAGACGGCAATGGTTAGGTTAACAGAAGGTATTCGGCTATATAAATTACTTGATAATGCAAAACTGATTGTAACGGGTTATGCAGGAAATGATAGTACTGCACATGCTTTGATGCAATTTAGAGTTGCTACTTCTTTAGGTGTTCCAAAAAAGGATATTATTGTAAGGATTGAACCTAAAGATACGCAAGAAGAGGCAATCTCTGTTAAAAAAATTGTAGGAGAAACACCTTTTATTTTAGTGACATCTGCTTCACATATGCCTCGAGCTATGAAAATATTTGAAGATAGTGGACTCAATCCCATGGCTGCACCAACAAATTATCATGTAAAAGAAGAGGCTGATATTTTTTCCAAATTATCAGGAAGAAATTTATATAAAACAGAAGTTGCTATGCATGAATATCTAGGTATTGCTTGGCACCAATTAAAAACCTTTTTCAATTGACAATAAGTAGTCAATTTTGTATAATTCGCAAAAAGTAGAATTTTGAAATCAATAAAAATTAATAATTTAAGTTTCTCCTATGATAAATCAAATGTCTTAGAAAATATTGATTTAACTATAAATGAACATGATTTTCTTGCAATTATTGGACCTAATGGTGGTGGAAAATCGACTCTGCTAAAACTTATTTTAAATCTACTTCCTATTAATACAAGTACGATAGAGACAACTTTTAACAATATAGGTTATGTACCGCAAAATACAAATTTAAATACAGATTTTCCTATAACTGCACTTGAAGTTGTACTTATGGGACATATTGGAAATAAAAAGAAGTTTTTTGGATATTCATCTGAGGATAAGCAGTGCGCTATGAACTCTTTAAGTCAAGTAGGTATGCAAAAGTTTGCTCATTCAAAAATTGGACAACTAAGTGGTGGTCAACGACAGAGAGTCTTTATAGCAAGAGCCCTTTGTGCTAATCCTGATATTATTCTTTTGGATGAGCCAACTGCTAGTATCGATGTTCAAGGACAACAAGAGGTGTATGATTTATTAAAAGTACTTAATCAAAGAATGACCGTTGTTGTGGTTAGTCATGATATTTCAGTACTTTTAAATTATGCAAAAAGTGTGGCACATGTTAATAAAACACTTGTTTTTCATACTTTAGATCATGATGCTAATGAAATTCAGACAAATGATGGACATCTTTGTGAGGTGGAACTTTTAACCGCTTTAGGCTCAAGTAAAAGTTGTGGGTGTAGTCATGAACATTAAGAAGGAAAATTATGTTTGAAGCACTACAATTTGAATTTATGCAAAATGCACTTCTTGCAGGTATTCTTGTCGCAATTAGTGTGGGAATTATAGGTTCACTCATTGTGGTTAACCGTATAACCTTTTTAGCAGGGGGAATCGCACATAGCTCATATGGGGGAATTGGACTTGCTATTTATTTAGGAATTCCTATTTTATTTGGAGCGACAATTTTTGCAATATTGACTGCTATTTTAATTGCGATGATTACCTTTAATAATAAGAGCCGAATTGATGCTATTATTGGTATCATGTGGGCTGCAGGTATGGCTATAGGAATTATCTTTGTTGATTTAACTCCTGGTTATAATGTTGATTTAATGAGTTATCTTTTTGGTTCTATTATTGCTGTTTCTTATGAAGATATTTTGTATATGGTTGGACTTGATTTTTTGATGGTTACTTTAATGTTGATTTTTTATAAAGAAATTTTAGCCGTATCTTATGATAGTGAATTTGCCAAGTTAAGAGGAATCAATGTTAAGTTTTTTTATACCCTTATTTTAATTTTGGCTGCGTTGTGTATTGTGGCTGCTATTCGTGTAGTTGGGCTTATTTTGGTTATTGCTTTACTTACTATTCCTACTTATTTAGCAGAAAATTTTTGTCGTCGACTCTCAACGATGATGATTCTAAGTTCTATTTTTGCAGCTATTTTTATGTTAGTAGGTTTAGGGTTATCGTATAGTTATGATATTAGTTCTGGTGCAGCTATTATTATTGTAGCTATTGTAGGATTAGTTCTTGGAAAGCTATTTAAATAGCTTCCTCAACAACTAATCGACAACCAACTCGTGGAACATGTTCAACAAGCTTGTTATTAAGTCTTTTTCTTAAACGATAAACAAGTGTACGTCGTGTTGAATCTTTAATTGGATAATCCGGCCAAATTGCTTCTTCAATTGTTTCACTTAAAACAATCTCTCCTCTGTTTTCAAAGAGTAAATGAAAAAGCTTTGTTTCATTTTTTGACAATAATACTGGTTCTTCTTGATAGTAAAGAATACATTGAATGTGATTATAGTAATAATCACAACATAAATAAATCTTTTCACCCATTAAATATACTTTTTTTAAATTTCATGCCATAATTTTATCATAAAAGTGTCACAGACCGCGTCACAGAATCGATAAAGATGACTTTTTATTGATTAAGTCAATAATTTGTCGTAATTTAAAAATTGTTAATTACTCACAATATTTTTGGGAAAATAGTATCACGTCCACTGTTTTTTGCAAGGTAGAGTTCTGTATCAGCTCGTTGAATTAAGCTTTCGATTGATTCATTGATTTTATATTGGGCAATACCACAACTAACAGTTATATTTTTGTTCTCTATTGACTTATAAGTCGTTGCATTAATTATTTTACATATTTTTTTACACAATTTTATAGCTTGTTTGAGTGAACTGTTGGGGCAAACTATAATAAACTCTTCCCCTCCCCAACGACCAACAAGGTCATAACTTCGAATATTTCTTTCAAATATTTTTGCTAAATTTTTTAAAATTTCATCGCCAATTTTGTGTCCATAAGTATCATTAACTTGTTTAAAAAAGTCAATATCAATCATAATAACTGATAATGAAAGTGCATTTCTTGTGCTTCTTTCACACTCTTTTTCTAAAAAAGTATCAATTTTTCTTCGGTTAGCAATCTTGGTTAAACTATCATTTTCAGATAACTCTTTTAAAATAACATTTTTGTCTTCAAGTTTTTTATTAAGGATTTTTAGCCTAGCAGAGAAACGTTCTCGTAATGTCAACTCTTTTTTTAACGCCTTATTTCGAGTAAAAAAAAGCATAAGAATTAAAAAAGCAATAGTAGCAATAACAAGAATTATTGTATAGTCAAGCTCGTGTTCATAAGTTATATTTATCCATTTGTTATAAATTCTTTCATGTTCTTTTAGCGTTATGCTATTGAGTGTTTTTTGTAAAATTGTATGCAGACTAGTTAAATCATCTCGAACTGCAAAACTAAGTTTCGTTTTAAAAGGAGCTTCTCCTGAGATTTTTAAATTTGTCAGTTTTAGTTTTTGTAAAAAATAGCCAATATTAGGTAGTGCACCAACATACGCGTAGGCATTACCATTCGAGACAAGTTGTAGCGCCTCTTTTGTTGTATTAACCTCAATAAGTTTTATTTTATTATTGTATGTATTTATAAGTTCATTAGTATAAAAGCCTTTCTCAACGGCAACTTTTTTGTGGCTTAACTCATTTAGGTTTTTAATATAACCAATATGTTTTTGCGTTACAATAACTGTTGGAAACTCTAAATAACTGGTGGTAAAATTCATAAACTCTTTACGTTTAGGCGTGGGTACGATAGCCATGAACATATCAACTTTTTTATTTTTTACACTATGCATCATTTCATGCCAAAATTTACCATTTTCTATTTTAAATTCTGTATCAAGGCGATTCTCTAGTAATTTTAAATAACCAGAAGCAATACCGCTATAAGCACCTTTTTCATTAAAAAACTCAATAGGATTCCATTCTCTATTAGTTGCAACTTTGATGGTTTTGTTATTTAATAACCATTTTTTTTCATCATGATTGAGTTTAACTTTACTTAAACTGTGAATATTGCGGATAAAGTTTTCTGTTGTGTAACCTTGTTTTAAAAGTCCAAAAAGACGGTAGGTTTTTGCAATTTCCTCGATTCGTTCTTGACTGATATGACCCAGCTCACCATTTTTATCAAAGGCGAGCTTTTTAAGTGTTTCACCTTCATAAATAAGCGCATCCAGTGTTTTGTTTTGAGCATTATATTTATTATAGATTAATTGGGCAGTCTCTTTAATATTTGAAAAGGCATATTGCCACCCTTTTAGACTTGCCATTGTGAAATCTTCAACCCGTTTTGGGTGTTGTTCAACCTCTTTTTGTGAGGTGTAAAGAAGATCTCCATAAAAATCAAAACCGTAATCTTTAGGGTGAAAATAGGAAAACTCAATACCTTTTTTCTGAAGAGCATAGGGCTCATTTGAAATATAAGAGGCGATGGCGTCTGTTTTTCCTTCGATTAAATCATTAAGATTAAAGGTGTGTTGTTGAATAATAATGTCTTCTTTTAAAACACCTTCACTAAAAAGCATGGACATATAAGAAGCTGAGGTTAAAGCATCAGGAGAAATCATTAGCCGTTTTTTTGCTAAATCACGTGGGTGCATAATATTTTTGTTGGTTACTAAAAGAGCCTCAGGAGAGTGTTGAAAAATAGCTGCAAGGGTTACGACTGGTGCCCCATTGTTTTTATGAATTAATAATGAGGTTCGTCCTGTTGCATAAGTTGTTTTTCCACTAAGTATATTATCTAAGATATTGATATCATTGGTATATTTTAAAATATTAACATCTAAGCCTACTTCTTTATAGAAGCCTTTTTCTTTAGCAATATAAAAACCTGCAAATTGAAATTGGTCAAGCCATTGAAGTTGTAAAGAGATTTTTTGCAGTTCTTTTGCATGCAAATAGTTAAAAAGCAAAATAAATATTAAAATTATTTTAATTAGTTTATTCATTATAAACCCCTTAACTAACTAATTATACAATATTATTTTAATAAAAATCAATTTGTGACGTTAAAAAAAATTAGATAATAGTATGCTTTTATCAACTTCTAAGTATAATACGCCATTACTCAATAGGATATTTATGAATCAATCAATTATATTAGGGAAAATCAATACCTTAAAAATTAACCGTGTTAGTGAACCTGGTATTTATTTAATTGCACAAGATGAAGAAGAGGTGTTATTACCTAATGCTTATATCACAAAGTCAATGCAAATTGGCGATATGATAGATGTTTTTATCTATACAGACTCTGAAGATAGACTAGTAGCTACAACATTAAAGCCTTATGGATATTTAAATGATTATGTCTGCTTAGAGATAATTGATATTGCAAAGTTTGGTGCTTTTGCTGATATTGGGTTACCTAAAGATTTACTTATTCCTAAAAACCGTCAAAAAACTACGTTTAATATTGGTGATAGAAAAGTTGTTCAAATTATTAATGATGAAAAAACGAATAGGCTTATTGGAAGTGAAAAGTTTGTTTTAGAAAAAGCAGAACAAACTTTTTGTAAAAATGATGAGGTTGATGTTTTAGTTTATGCAAAAACACCACTAGGTTTTAAGGTTATTACCAATAATAGTTATGAAGGTATGATTTATCATAATGAAATTTTTACAACCATTCGTGTGGGTGATAGAAAAAAAGCGTACATTAAAAATGTTCGAGATGATGCAAAACTGGATATTAGTTTACAAAAGATAGGTGCAAAAAACAGTGATGAATATAGTAATACTATTTTATCTATATTAGAAGAAAATTCGGGAGAACTACCTTTTACGTATAAAAGTGATGCGCAAGATATTAAAGCGACTTTTGCTATGAGTAAAAAAGCTTTTAAAGCAACATTAACGAAACTGCTTGATAATAAAACAATAATATTGAATGAAACGGGTATAAAATTAAAAAAATAAATGACAAAAAAGTTACAAATTTTAATTAAGATAATTTTTATCCTAATTAATTATACTTTCGCCAATTAATTTAACACAAGGAAGAAATATGGCAACAACAATGTTAAAAGGGAACGTTGTAAATTTAGCTGGGAATGATGTAAATGTTGGTGACAAAGCACCTGTAGTTAACGTAGTAGCTCAAGACTTATCTGAAGTAGAAGTTGGTGGAAAAGCTCAAGTTATCGTTGTAGTACCATCTTTAGACACTCCTGTATGTGCTGCAGAGACTAGAAAATTCAACGAAGAAGCTGCAAAATCTGATGCTGAAGTTGTAGTCGTTTCTATGGACTTACCATTTGCAATGGGAAGATTTTGTACAACTGAAGGAATTGAAAACTTAAAAGTAGGTTCAGATTTTAGAAACAAAGATTTAGCAAAAGCTTACGGTGTACTAATTGCTGAAGGACCATTAGCAGGTGTTACTTGTAGAGCAATTTTTGTAACTGATGCTGAAGGTACAGTTACATATAAAGAGATTTGTCCAGAAATCACAGAAGAGCCAAATTACGAAGCTGCATTAGCTGCAATCAACTAATCATAACTTTTTCTTTTTAAAAAGGGGACTATCGTGGATAGTCCCCTTTTTTTATGCCTCAACTTAAGCTATTAAGAAAATATTTATCCAAAATCATTATAATTCTTTTACTATTATTTAAAGCAATTCATTGCTTTCTTTAGGGTTTTGCTACTTTTAACAATTTTTTATAAATGGTGTTAAAAAGTAGATAGATAATACAAAAGGATACAAATGGCAACAACAATGTTAAAAGGAAATGTTGTAAATTTAAGTGGAGCAGAGTTAAATGTTGGTGATGTAGCACCAATCGTTAATGTAGTAGCACAAGATTTAAGTGATATTCAAGTTGGTGGACAAAAAGGGTGCGCTCAAATTGTAGTAGTAGTACCATCTTTAGATACTCCTGTATGTGCAGCAGAGACTAGAAGATTTAATGAAGAAGCAGCAAAAATTGAAAATGCAGAAGTAACTGTTGTATCTATGGATTTACCATTTGCAATGGGAAGATTTTGTACAACTGAAGGAATTGAGAATTTAAAAGTAGCTTCTGATTTTAGAGCTAAAATGTTCGCAAAATCATACGGTATGCTTATTGCTGATGGACCATTAGCAGGTGTTACTGCTCGAGCAATTTTTGTAATCAATGCATCAGGTGTTGTAGCATATAAAGAACTTTGTGCTGAAATTACAGAAGAGCCAAACTATGAAGCGGCATTAGCGGCAATTAAAGAAGCAACAGGGACATCTTGTTGTGGAACTTGTCAATAATCAAGGTTTTGATTACACATCTTTGATATAATTCCTATTATATTTTAAAGAGGCTACTCTTTTTTAAGAGTAGCCTTTTTTATTAGGAGATTATATGTTTACAACTGAAGCAAACCAACAGCCTAAGCCTTCAAATGATAATGCAGTGCAACGTTGGTATAAAAAATTCTCATCTCAACCTCATCAGCCATTTTTTGCTAATGGATTACTTTTTTTAGTCTTTTTTCTTATTGCCATTTTTTTAAACTATTCACAAGGGGTTAGTTTTACTGTACCACTTTTAACGTATCATGCCTATGCTTTGATTTTTGTGGTTTTTGTTCAGTTTTTTATTGGATTTTTATTTGTAGTATTTCCTCGTTTCTTAATGCAAGCAGAGATTAAACCTGCAAGCTATATGAAGCAGTTTGCTTTTTATTTTGCTGGAACGTTGATGTTTTTTATTGGAATTTTTGTTTCACCCGTATTGGTTTATGAGGCTTCAATTATTCTTTTAGGTGTTCAAATTGCTACATTTATAACTCTTTATAAAATTCATATGGCATCAAAAATGAAAGAGAAAAATGATACTAAATGGGTCTTAATAGCTTTTTTAACGGGACTTGTTTCCCATGCAGTTTATTTAATCTCAGCAATTATTTTTCCAGAAGCGATTGTGGTTCAAAAAGCAGCTATTAATGCAGGTTTTTACCTTTTTATTTTTACTTTGATTTTTGCAATTTCTCAGCGAATGATTCCATTTTTTACTACAGCAAAAGTACAGGATTATGTGATTAATAAGAGCAAAAAACTCATGGAAGCTATTTTTATTTTATTGATTATTAAAGTGGTACTGTTAACCTTTGATAAACCAGCACTCAACTTTATTGCTGATATTCCTCTGTTTATTCTGTTTATGCGAGAATTTTTTGTTAAATGGAAACTGCCTGTGTTTAAAGTTGTTCCAATTATGTGGGTTTTATATATCTCAATTTTTTGGATACCTATAGGATTTTTTATCTCTTCAATTGAGTCAATTGTAGCACTTTTAGGAATGAATATGGTTTTTGAAAAATCAGTGCTTCATATTTTTGCTATTGGGTATTTTATCACCATTTTATTAGGTTTTGGGACAAGGGTTGTTCTTGGACATTCAGGACGAACACCTACTGCTGATACTATTACAACATGGATGTTCTATCTTTTACAAATTATTGTAGTCTTGCGTTTTTTTGCTGCAATGAGTATCAATATTGGATTTGATTATGTATTTTGGATTAATCTTTCATCGTCATTATTAATTATCTTACTATTAGCATGGTCAGTTAAATACTTACCAATCTTACTTAAGGGTAAATAGTTTACTCTTCAATCTAACTAAACAACTCCTTTACATAAAATAAGTAGAATTCTTAAAATGTAGAGGAGTTATTATGAATATTATAAAAAAACCTTCATGGCAAATTAGCGAAAATGAAGTTACATCAGAAGAGCTATTTGGTAATAGAAGAAACTTTTTAAAACTAGGTGCTGCTGCAATTGTTGCAAATAGTGCAGTTGTTGATTTATTAGCTAAAGAGAATTTGCCTCAATCTAATTTAGAGTTTAAAAAAGATCCTAATCCTGAAGACTTAGTACTTAACACCTATGAACAAATCACTTCTTACAATAATTTTTATGAATTTACTACCTCAAAAGAGGGGGTAAAGAAGCTTGCACAAGCAATGAATCCAAATCCTTGGAGTATTGAAATTGATGGATTAATTGATAAACCTATTACCGTTGATGTACAAGACTTGATTAAAAAATATGCACTAGAAGAACGAATTTATCGTTTTAGATGTGTTGAAGGTTGGTCGATGGTTGTTCCTTGGATAGGCTTTTCCCTTTCAAAGTTAATAAAAGATATGAACCCGCATAGTAGTGCCAAATATGTTCGTTTTGAAACACGATTTGACAAAAAAATGTTCCCTGATCAAGCTAGAGGTTCCTTTGCAACGATTCCTTATCCTTATGTAGAAGGATTGCGTCTTGATGAAGCCATGAGCGATTTAACGCTTATTTCTGTAGGGTTATATGGTAAAACTCTAGAGAATCAAAATGGAGCACCACTGCGATTGGTAGTTCCTTGGAAGTATGGATTTAAATCTATTAAATCTATTTCAAAAATCTCATTTGTAAAAGAAGAGCCTTTAAATACTTGGCAAAAAAGTGCTCCACATGAGTATGGATTTTATGCAAATGTAAATCCAAAGGTGGATCATCCTCGTTGGTCTCAAAAAAGAGAACGTGTGTTGGGAAAACTCTTTAAGCAACGAACACAGATGTTTAATGGCTATGAAGAAGTGGCAGCTTTTTATAAAGATATGGACTTAACAAAGTATTTTTAATGCGACTTATTATTTTTATTCTACTATTTTTACCATCTTTATATTTAGGATATGAGGTTTTTATTTTACAAAACCTCAATGATCCTATAAAATATATTTATACGGTTACTGGCTCAATTGCTTTAGTACTGCTTTTTTTTACAACGACTTTATCTTTAATTAAATCAAAAGTTAATCTTATTAAGTATCGTAGAATGATAGGATTGTATGGTTTTTTTTATGCCTTTTTACATATGTTGAATTTCTTGATTTTAGATGCAGAATTAGATTTTTTATTTGCATTCGAAGAAACATTAGATAAACCCTTTATCTATTTAGGTATGCTCTCTTTTTTCTTATTACTTTGTATGGCATTAACTTCTACAAAAAATCTATATAAGAAATTTAATCAATACCATCGTGTACTTTATGTTGTATTAACCCTAACAACGATTCATTTTATTATGGCACAAAAATCACTTTCAATTGCTCAATGGGGATATGTTTTTGTGATTTTGCTAATCGTATATTTTAAAGTCGAGCAGTTAAAAAAGAGATTTTTATAAGAGAAAGTGTTTAGAGGTTTCTAAACACTTTTCAGATAAGTTTTAATATAGTCTGCTACTCGAAAAGAGTTCGCATAAATTGTAAAGGTATATGGAACCGAACCTCCTGTTGGCATAAAACTTCCATCGGTTACAAAAAGATTATCAACTTCATGGGCTTGACAATACTTATTTAAAACAGAGGTTTTAGGATTATTCCCAAAACGACATCCTCCTGCTTGTAAGTTTTGAGAAGGGAGTGGAGAGATATTACTCTGAATGTCTTTTGCTCCCATTTGCTTTAAAAGAGCTTCTCCTTTTTGGGCTAAAAAATTACCAGCTTTCATATCCTGTTTGTGATTTCCTATACGTAAAACAGCAACTGGAACACCATATTTATCTTTATATTTTTCATCAACACTAATAAAGGCATCATCATTTGGTGTCCAATCAGTGAAGATTTCCATACTTAAGCGTCTTGTTTTAGTAAAAGTATGGTGTAGCTTCTTTTGTAACTCTTTCCCCCAAAGAAGACCACCATTGTCACTACTTAAGGTATTGGCCCTTCGTATTGGATTAGCATGTTCAAACAATAGTTCTATCATACCGCCTTTAAAGCTCTTCGTATAGTACCAATCTTTTAAAGCACGATTGACAAAAAGTCCTGTTGTCATTAGTGAGTCTAAATTCATGACAGATTCATCGAACTCACCACTAACAAAACCACCACCCGTTGAGAGAAAGTTTTTACCGACATTACCAGAATTATTAGCAACTCCATTTGGAAAGTTTTCATCTTTTGAGTTAAGTAAGAGACGTGAAGACTCTATGGCTTGACATGCTACTACAAAGATTTTTGCTTTGATAGTTTTAATATTTTTCTCTTTGGTATAGTATGATGCACTGGTGATTTTTTTCTCACTATTAGTATGTAATTTAAAAACTTGTGCATGGGGGATAATAGTTAAGTTTTTATTAGTTAATGCTGGTTGTAATAAAGCTGCTCGTGCACTACTTTTTGCACCACTTGAACAAGCATATGAACCACAATAGTTAGAGTAATAACATGGGCTTCTTTGTTCTTTTTGCTCACTTATGATTGCCCGTGGCGTTTTTATTGGGGTATAGTTAAGTTTAGCACATGAACTATCAATGAGTTTTACAATAGGATGTTCTTCTAGTGCCTTATACGGAAAGTTTTTTGAACTTCTTGGTTCTTGATGTTTATAAGGTGTTACTTCTCCAGAAACTCCAATAACTTTTTCAACCTTATCATAGTAGGGTTCTAACTCTTCATAAGAAATAGGCCAATCAACAATATTGGCTCCCTTTGGATTTCCATAGGTGGATGCTAATTTAAAATCTTTTGGTTTGAGACGATAAAAAAATCCACTCATAAAGTTTGATGAGCCACCTAAAAAATTTCCATTCCAAAAACTCCAGCCTGTTTCATAAGTAGGAAATTTGTACCATTTACCTTCAATTTTCTCTTCTATAACATGATATTCATCTTTTAAATTTGGTGTGAAAATATCGCGTCGCACAAAAGCTACTTCATCTTTTGAAAAATCTTTTTCACTATAAAGACCACCCTTTTCTAAAATACATACTTTTGCACCACTTTGTAAAAGTTCATGGGCAATAGGTGAAGCTCCTGCTCCACTACCTATAATACAAATATCATACATTATACTCTCCTACCATAGGTTTGTTTAGGTCGAGGAAGACCTGGTTTATGATTGAGTGCTTTCCATCCAATTTGATTGATATTGCCTCCATAAATTGGGTCACTTAATAGAGCTTCATAGCCATAATAGATAAGTTTTGAGAGCCATTCAAAGCCATACTCATTTTCTAAAGCAGTTTGTATAATCTCTTCTTGTCCTTGTTTTGATAAGGTTAAGAAGTTTTTAAAACTGTTGTGAAAATCAGTTGAACCTTGGATAATAAGATGGGCATCTTCTTTAGGAAAATAGGGATTATCTATATTTTTAATTAGATACTCAACTGCACCAAACTCTTTTGCACTTGGCATGTTTTTTGTTTTTGGAAAAAGATGCTCATACACTTCATTGAGAATAAGGGCATTTTTTGCTTCAATACCTTTAGCGTAAGAAAGCTGTGATAAGGTCACAGATAGGGTGGTTAATATTAAAAAGTTTCTTCTATTCATGCGGCAAAGTTTACCTTTTTTATATGTATTGTTTGTGTAGTTATTTCTTTTTATTGATTTCTATAATCTCTTCAAGATTTTTGATTTTTTCACGATAGTCATCAATATATCCTTGAAGTATTTTAATACTATCTTGGGATTTGGTTAGTTTTTCTTCTAGTTTTGCATAGTTTTTTTCAAGTTTTTCGTTCTTTTTATAAACCTCATAGTTCTCGCCCATAACAGAACGAAGTTTTTCTTTGAGGCTTAAGTCACCACTCTCTTCTTTTTCTTTTATTTTTTTAAGAGCCCCTTCCAGTTGAATGACTTGATGAGCAAGGGTATTTTTAGTATTTTTTGATTTAATTAAATCAGCTTCTAATTCATAAAGTACTTTTTTGAGCTCTTCATATTTATAACGTTCATTTTTTATAGCAATTTCTATTCTCTCATTGATTTTTTTATCAAGCTTTTTATTTTGTTGGATTTGTGCACTTTTTTGATCTAAGATATAACGTTTTAATTTAGAGATATTTTGTTCTTCTTTTGTGACAATAAAACTGATACTTAAATATTCAATGATTTCATCATTAGAGTTAAAAATAGGGAAAATAGTGGCATTGGTTGAAAAATCCTCTTCATTTTTTGTAATATTTTTTGTAATACCATGCCAAATTTTACGGTTATTAAGAGTACTTTTCATTTCATCTAAGAGGCTTTGTGGTGTGTTTGGATGACGTATGAGTGTATGGTGTTTCCCTAAAACTTCCTCTTTTGTATATCCTGTTATCTCATAAAAAAGCTCATTTGCATAGATAAAATTGCCTTCTAAATTGGTTCGTGTGACAACAGCTACTTTATGTGAATAGGCTGAAAATTTACGTTTAGCGACTTCTTTAATTGCTGAATAGACCTCTTTTTTAAAGTTTTCTATATCAAGGGGTTTTGAAAAAGAGTAGTAGATTTTTTGTTGAAGGATACATAAGGTATCAAGTTGCGAATAATCACTTGCTATAGTAAAAATAGGAATTCGTTTGGTTTTTTTTCTTATTTTTTTTAGAATAGGTATATTGGATGGTTCCAGATCAAAAAGAACTAAGTCAATTTCATCTTTACTTCGATTTTCTCCAAAAAACTTTTCATAAGCTTGGGTAGCATCATTTTCTACAAAAAGAGTTAGAAAGGTTTCTTCTAATGATGATTGTAGATTTTCAATGGTTGTAGCATCGTGACAAATAAACAAAAGAGATTTAAACTTAAGTCTCTCAAGACCCATATAGTACCTTTAAAATAAAATTATTTTTTTATGACTTAGCCATTATATCATAAAGTTCAATGATTTATAATAATATTTAGATGGGTAGGGTTATTTTAAATTGAGCCCCTTTATATGTTTTATTATTATGGGTGTATGATTTGTTTGTAACATCAATATTACCCTTTGAACTATTAGTAATAATTTGGTGAGTCATATATAATCCTAATCCTGTACCTATACTTTGATGTTTAGTTGTAAAGTAAGGTTCAAAGATTTTATTAAAAATTTCAGGAGAAATCCCTCCGCCGTTATCTTTTATCTCAATAATGATTTTCTCTTTTTGTTTTTCATAATTAATAAAAATAAACCGCTCATCTTTTGCGCACTTTTCAAGAAGGACATCTTTAGCATTGTTAATGATATTTAAAAGGGCTTGTAAGAGTTCATTCTCATAACCATGAAGACTATACTCTTTGTCTGACTCAAGGATAACTTGAATTTCATTGTGTTGTAAAACACCTTTTAAGAGAGTAAGATTTTTATTAATAAGTTCTTTGATATTAAATGTTGTTTTTATTTTCTCATTTTTAATGAAGTTTCTAAAGTCATCAATAGTTTGGGATAAAAATTGTGAGTTCTCAACAATAAAGTTAATATTGTCATTAAACTCTTTGTTACTTAAGATGTGATTTTCCTGTTTAAGAGCCATACCGCTAGCAGCGGTACTAATAGCTGAAAGAGGTTGTCTCCATTGATGAGCAATATTTCCTATCATCTCACCTAGGCTTGCCATTTTTGATTGTTCAGATAAAAGTTTTTCACGATTTTTCAAAGTAGTAATATCAACAATATATCCTAAGAAGTGAGTGATTTTTCCTGTTTTATCTTTGATGCATAAGGTGTACTCTAAGACCCATTTGACTTTTCCACTTTTAGTAGTAATACGATAAGGTTGATGTTGGATATTTTTATCATTTCGAATGGATTCAACCGTATCTTTTTTAAGACGTCTTAAGTCCTCTTTATGAATACACTGTTTATAAGAGATTTCACCCTCCATAAACTCTTTGTTGGAGTATTCAAATATTTTACTAACAGATTTTGATACATAAGTAACATCCCATGTTTTATTGTTTTTCCATTTAAATAAGATACACTCTCCATGATCAAAAAGTGAGAGTAGGGAGTCTTGTATTTGAGTTCTTTCTTTTACTTTTTCTTCAAGAAGTTCATTCTCTTTTTTGAGTTTTTGTCGATAAGATTTAAAAATCTTTTTAACTTTATTACTTAATAATAGGGTGATAAAAAGTACCAAAAGGGTTAATGATATTGAAATAATCACTGTTTTGATTACCGTATTGGTTAAATGTTTTTCAAGCTCTTCTTCTTTGAGTTTAATTTGTTGGTGTATATCATCTAAATAGATACCCGTACCAACAGCCCAATCAAAATCTTTAATACGACTAATATAGGAGAGTTTATTGTTTGATAGGGTGTTTTTTGGGTTTGCTGTTGCTTCATAGGAGATAAACCCGCCATTTGATGTTTGTGAAAGTTTGATAATCTCTTGTACAATTTTTTTATTGTTGATAGTTAAGTCAAAACGGTTTTTACCAATGAGCTCTTTTTTGATATGGGCAATAGTTGTTCCCTTATCATCATAAGCAAAGATATAGTTGTTATTTTCAAAACGAATAATATTTAAAATATCTTGAATCTCTTTTTTGATGTGAACTTCAATATCTTCATAATAGTTAGCGGTACCAATGAGTAGATTTAGTGGTTTAAAAACTCTTGCATAAGCAATTTTTCTCTTTGGGTTATTGAAATTACGTTTATACCACATATAGCTATAAAAGGTAGCCTCTTTTTGATGCAATAACTCTAAAAATTTTAGTAGGGTTTCTCTTGATTTTTTATGTTTTATATCTTTAAGGTTTTTGCCTTCAAAAGAAGGGAGTGGAGGCATTAAAATATTAGTTCCATCCATGTGTGTTATAAAATAATAACCATTTTTATCAGTGAAAAATTTTACAGGACGAAGTTTTTCTTTTATTTTTTCTTCTATTTGTTTATGGCTAAGATTTTGATTTTTAGTATAGATATGTTCTATTTCATTATACCCAATATCAACAAGAAGTTTTAACTCTTTTTTATAGTTATCAAGACGAACCTGTTTAGTTTTATTAATAATTTTAATAAGATTATTGATTCTGTTTTGTGAGATATTCTTTGCAGAATCTACAAGTTTCTGCTTTGTTTGCTGAATCTCTAATTCATAGTTATGTTTTGCTTCTTCAATAAAATAAAACGTTAAAATAAAAGCGGTTAAAATAATACCAATAGCTGGAGTTATAATAATATATTTGGCGAGGTTTTTTTCATTAAACATTTTAAATCTTACATTTCTTTCTTGTGCAAGATTATAGGTAAAATAGTTTAATAACTACCTAAAACTAAAGTGCAATTATGCTACCATTCGCAAATGAATAAACGACTAAAGAATAAACAGTAATGCCCCTATCCAATCTAAATGAAGAACAACTCAGTGCTGCTACATGTGCAAGTGGATATAACCTTATCATTGCAAGTGCTGGTACGGGGAAAACATCAACAATTGTAGGACGAATTGCTAACTTAATTAACAGTGGGGTAAAACCTCAAGAGATACTTTTATTAACTTTTACCAATAAAGCAGCTCAAGAGATGGTGGAGCGAGTTGCTAAGTTTTTTGGTAAAGATATCGCTAAAGCGATTATGGCAGGAACATTTCATTCTGTTTCCTATAAATTGCTCAAGCAACTTAATGTCAACATTACTTTAAAACAACCAAAAGAGTTACAAACACTCTTTAAATCACTCTATGAAAAACGTGTTTTTTATCATAGAGATGATGAAACAAACCCTTATGATGGGGGTTATTTATATGAGCTTTATTCTCTGTTTTTAAACTCCTCTTATGGACAAACTTTTGGCGAGTGGATAGTATCAAAAAATGAAGGGCATGAACTTTATACCCCTATTTATGAAGATGTGGTTGAAGAGTTTAATGATTTAAAAAAAGAGTATGGTTATGCAAACTTTGATGATTTGTTAACTATTATGCTAGAAACATTAGCCAATGAAAGTTTTGATTTTAAAGAAATTTTAGTTGATGAATACCAGGACACTAACCCTTTACAAGGCAGACTCTTAGAAGGGTTTAATCCTAAGTCACTTTTTTGTGTAGGTGATTATGACCAAAGTATTTATGCTTTTAATGGTTCAGATATTGGTATTATCTCTACTTTTTCAAAACGGTATGAAGGTGCAAATGTTTTTACTCTAAAGAAAAATTATCGTTCAACCAAACCTATTTTAGACCTAGCAACAAAGGTGATTGAGTACAATGAGAGAGTGTATGAAAAGAATTTAGAAGTGGTACGACAAGATGCTATAGCTAGCCCGAAGCTTCTTACTTTTAATGAACTTTTTGAACAGTATGAATATATCTCAAAACTTATTTCACAAAGTATTACCCCACATAATGAAATAGCGATTATTTTTAGGAATAATTCCAGTGCAGATGGGATTGAAGTAAATTTAAGAGAGTATGGAATTCCTGCAAAAAGAAAAGGGGGACACTCCTTTTTTGATTCTTTAGAGATTAAGTTTACCCTTGATTTGATGACATTGCTTGTAAATAATAATGATATGATGGCAGTGATTCATATTTTAGAATATGGAAAAGGGATTGGAAAAGCAATTGCCAAAGATATTTTTGATGCTTTAATAAAGTTAGGAAACGGAAACCTTTTTCAAGGACTTTTTGCTCCAGATGAAAAGATTAATAATCCTTATATTAGTAGTAAAGTTAAAAACATCCAACTAGGACTTTTTGATGATTTTGTTGAACTTGGAAGTGTCTCAAAATTTAAAGATTCAGGATTTGATGAAAAGTTTTTAGGAAATCCTTTATTAAAACATCCAAAGTTAAGTAAAGAGGGTGGAGAGTTTATTTATGAGTTTTATAAAATAATTAAAGAGTTACGTAGAGTAAAAAATCCTAACTCGATTATTGAACATATTGCAAAATCAAACTTGTTTAAAATTTTAAGAGAAACTTTATCTACAAAACGTGCTACACAAAAAGATGGCACGATTAATGAGTCTGCAAAACTTAGTGCTAGTTTGAAAATAGATAGAAAAGTAACCCTATTAAAAAACTTAGCCCAGCACTATGATGAACTTCAAAAATTTATTAATGCTATGATTCTAGGTGGTGGAGAGATGAGTGAAGGAGATGGGGTAAACCTTCTAACTGTCCATGCTAGCAAAGGTCTAGAGTTTAAAGAAGTCTATGTTATTGATCTGATGGATGGACGTTTTCCTAATAGAAAACTTATTTCAAAAGGTGGAAGTGTCGAAGAAGAGCGACGACTTTTTTACGTAGCTGTAACACGAGCAAAAGATATTTTGTATTTAAGTTTTGCAAAGTATGATAGGATTAAGAAGTTGGACTTTATTCATTCGCAGTTTTTAAGTGAAGCAGGACTTGTTAAAGCAACAAGCGTAGATGAATAGAACTCTTTTCTTAAAATCCCTTTAATTTTTAATTAGTTAAATAATTTAAGTACTTATCATCTATTTAACTATATTTTTATAGTGTTGTTTTCTGAAAAGTCCTAAAAATAGGGATATAAGATTATTTTAACTTTTATTGTAATCTTTTATAAATTGTGTATAATTAATGCATT
>CAZIES010000035.1:0-1723 GCA_964538295.1 uncultured Arcobacter sp.
TTAAACCTGCCATTGACATATTATCCGTGTTCATTACTCCATGCATAAAACCATAAACTTGCCATTTGGCTATTAGCTTTGCAGTGTTATCAACTAACTCATAAAACATTTTCTCATAACGGTTTTCATCTTCTTGTAAGTAAGGGTAGGATTCTTTAATAACATAATCAGCTAACTGTTTTAAATGTTTATTAGACTCTTTTGTTCGAGCAAAAAACTCAAAAGTTCCAATACGTACCCAAGAAGGAGAAAGTCGCATCACAACAGCACCTGTTTCTGTCTCTTCATAGGTTCTAAAAATGTTGTGGCTTGAACCTATCAAGGCTAAGGCTCTTGTTGTTGGAATACCTAAATGATGCATCGCCTCACTCATAATATATTCACGTATGGATGAGCGAAGTACTGCTCTTCCGTCACCTTGGCGCGAATAGTCTGTTAATCCAGAGCCTTTTGTTTGAAGATGCCAATTGTTCACTTTTCCTAAATTTATAGCTCTTCCATCACCAAGTTGTGGTACAAAATACCCAAACTGATGCCCTGCATAAACTGTGGCATAAGGGATTGAGCCTTTTAAAACCTTTTTCCCATTTATAAAATCAATAAATGCCTCTTCTTCGCAAGCATCATAATCGAGTCCTATTAAATCACAAGCTGATTTTGAGTAAGAGATTAAATGTGGATTGTTTAAAGGCTGAGCTTCTAAGATTTGATAAAACTTATCATCAAAATCAAAATAGTCTACGCATAACTCTAATTCATCTAATTTCATATTGCTACTTTATTCATTGTAATTACAAACTATTTTTTTAAGTTAGTTTATTCCTTTAAGAATAGTTCTTTAATCTTTTTTTTGCAAAAGGATATAAAAAGAGTCTGCTTCTTCGTACTCTTGATAGATTTCAAACTTTAACAATTCTAAACTATCTGGAATATACTCTTTGATTGATGCTTCATTATAAGTATTAAATATCAAGTCCTTAGGAGTATCTAAAGCATCAATATTTTGCCAAAAACCGTGTAACATTAAACCTTTTGAAGTTAATACGTTACTTTGGTTTTGCAATGATTGCTTCAAATCATCTTTTTGTAAATGATGTAAAACTTTATTTGAATAAATTGCATCAAATTTTTTATGCGTATCCATGCTAATTGCATTTAAACGTAAAATTCGTAAATCATAAAAAGTATCTTTAAGATGCCGTATAAAAGGCTCAGCATTATCTGAGCCTACTACTTCAAAGTTCTCATCAAGTTTTTTTAAATCATGACCTGCACCACTACCTAACTCTAACACTTTCATATTTTTTGAAAAATATTTTATCGTTTGATTAACTAAATAAAAGTTCTGTTCATTCTCTATCATTTGCATATATGTTTTAGCATTATCAGCCTCATCATAATAGCCCATAGCGTTCCTTTAAAAAATATTGGCATTATAATATAATAAAACACCCAGTAGTAACATGAAAAGTGGTGCTAAAATCTCAATTATTTGCGTGAACTTGTGTGATCTTGCACTCATTGTTTTTAAACCTATACCTAAAAAGGCACTCGCAAATATGACAAGTCCCATTCCAAGACTAATAAAAATAGAAGCTAAAAAAACAGCAAAATAGGTTTTTAAAATAAAAGCATAAATAAATAAAACAACCGTTCCAGGGCAAGGTATAAGTCCAGCAGTTAAGACAAAATATAAATCCTGTTTTTGCGTTAAAAAACTCTT
>CAZIES010000035.1:1823-8841 GCA_964538295.1 uncultured Arcobacter sp.
TTATTGGTAATACGCTCTATTTTATTAACATTAGCAAAAAAGATATTATTTTCATCAAGGGTTATAAGAAAAAAGTTTTCATCATCATCAATTTTGATATATAAAAAATTGTTTTTTATTAGTGGATAGTCTAAAGTTGCACTGTATTTAAAATGTAAAATATCATTATCAATATAGGTTGTAAAATCATTAACAACAATTTTATTAAAGGTTTTTTTTCGAACAACTTTATCATAAGCAATTTGTAAAAAATAGCGTTTAGGTTTCGCATACTCTTCAAAAATATCTTGTATCTTTTTGAGCTCTTCTTTGTCAAATTTATTGTCAACATTGATATCATACATCTGCTTTAATTGCTGCGTAAACTCTTCTGTTAATTTTAGGGTTACTTCAAGATTTTTAATATGTGTTGAATTCGAATAGACTTTAAAAGAAGCGAGAGTTAATGGGGAATAAACAGTACATAAGCCACAAGCGTGACTTATGTTCACTAAAAAAAAGAAAATCAGAAGGATTTTTTTCATTGATATGATTTTTTAATTCCTTTTGCTACGTTAAGTAGATTTGCTACGTACTCTTTAGATAAAGGATCTAAAAAAACGACGTCACCATTAATACTTTTTGCAATACTTTTGGCTGCTTTTTTTGAAAATTGAGGAGCGACAAAAACAACTTTAATATCATGTTTTTTTGCTTCATCAATTAACTCAACTAACTCTTTTGGTTTTGGTTCTTTCCCCTGCTTTTCTACTGCAATCTGTTCTAAATCATAACGCTTTGCAAAATATCCCCAAGAAGGATGGAACACCATAAAGGCTTTATGTTTGAAAGGTTTTAAGATTGTAGCAATTTCTTTATTTAAATTATCTAATTCTTTAACAAGTATTTCATAATTTACTTTATAAAAGCTAGCATTTTCTTTATCAACTTTCACTAATGCTTTTAATACATTGTTTGCAACTTTTTTTAATAAGATAGGGTCTAACCAAACATGTGGATCTAAACCGTCTGCATGATCATGTGCTGCATGTTTGTCTTCATCATGATTATCATGTTTATGCTCTTCGTGTTTATGTTCATCGTGATCGTCATGCTCATCATGTTTATCTTTTGTGGCATGTTCTTCATGTTTGTGTTCAGCATGGTGGTCATCATGCTCGTCTTGATTTGCTTTTACTGCATGTGCTTCATGATTATGCTCAACCATTTCTAATTTTTCAATTCCTTTAGAAGTATCAACTATCATCATTGAACTATTAGCTGATTTAAATTTATCTAACCACACATTTTCAAAAGGCACTCCAATAGAAAAATAGATTTTTGAAGTTGATAGTGCTCTCATTTGAGAAGTTTTTGGTTCATACACTGCAGGTGAAAAACCTTTTTTAACCATCACATTAACTTTTACTTTATCCCCTGCAATTTTTTCAATAAGATATTGTTGTGGAATAATACTTGCTGTTACCTCTATAGTTTTAGAGAACAATAAACTTGCCAAAAAAAACATAGCTAATAAAATTTTCATTTTTTCTCCTTGCAACCAAGTTGCATAATTTTTGAAAGTTTATCAGGCTAAAGCTTTAATGCAACTTAGTTGCAATTAAGTTCATTTTGATACAATTATACTATGGAAGCATTACAAACCTTAATCAATAAAAGTAATATCAAACTTACATCTGCACGAACAGCTATTTTAGAAGTACTTATCAAGGCAAATCGCCCACTATCCTATGATAATATAAAAGATAAAATTTCTATGGATAAAGCTACTTTTTATCGAAATATAACAAAATTTGAAGAAGAGAACTTAATTGACTCCTTTGAATCCAATGATAAAAAACGCTACTATGAAATAAAAAAGAATCCCCATGCACATTTCATATGCTCACAATGTTCCTCTGTAGAGTGTCTTAATGATGAAACAAAAATTCATTTGCCAGATTACAAAATTGAAAATATTATTATTAAAGGGATTTGCCCAAACTGCTTGTAGTTTTACTCAATAGGAATATAGATTTTAAACTCTGCTCCATGATAATTTTCATTGTTAAAGGTAAAATCAACATTTCTAACACGAATTTTACCTTTCATATGCTTTTCAACAATTTCATTCACCATATATAAGCCAATACCCGTTCCATTACTTTGATGTTTTGTTGTAAAATATGGTTCAAAAATCTTTGTTGCTATTTTATCAGGAACACCTCCTGCACTATCTTTAATACTCAATACTAGCCGTTTATGGTCTTTTGAAACTTTTGTTGTTATCATCACAATTTTTTTATGAGGAACTTCTTGTAGTGCATCTTTTGCATTATTCAAAATATTTATTAAAATTTGTATCAAATCATTTTCAAAAGAGATAATATTAATATCCTCAACATCTTGAACAACTTCAATCTCTTTATTAATAAACTCACTTGAAGTTAAAGAGAGTGTTTTATTAAGAAGGTGTTTAATATTAAACTCTGATTCATTTTCATTTGGTTTAAAATAGTTTTTAAAATCATCAATAGTTTGGGAGAGATATTGGGTTGCTTCTGTGATGGCGGTTAATGACTCTTCCATATATGAATCTGTGAGTAAATCATGTTCCTTTTGCATTTTCATACCTGAAGACGCTGTACTTATTAAACTTAATGGTTGTCGCCATTGATGAGCAATATTTGATATCATTTCCCCCATTGCTGCCATTTTCGACTGTTGAAAGAGTACTTTATCTTTTGTTTTTATTTCTGAAATATCAATAATTGAAAAAAGTATATACTTAATCTTTTTATCTACTTTAAAAGCGTGTGCAGCTAATAGTGCATCAACTTGTTCGCCATTGCTCTTAATAAAAATCTTCTCAATACTATAAGTTTCAATTTTACCATTTAGCAAGTCAAAATAACTTCTATTTTCCTCTTCGATAAAATCATCATTAGTCACCTCATACCATGTTTTATTTTGCAGATTCATTCTATTATCATAACCAAGCATTTGAGAGAACTTATTGTTTACCTTGATAAACTTACCTTCATTATCACTAAAGGCTAAGCCAATATTTGAATATTCAAATAGATTTCTAAACTCTTTTTCTTCATCTTGAATTTTTTGTCTATATTTAAAAAAGATACGTTCGATATGTTTACTAAGAAAAATTGATAAGAGTAATAAAGCACACGTGATAATCAAACTTATTAAAAAAAGTTCGTTAAGTTCTTCTTGATTTTTCTTTTTAAACTCTTCTTTAGCCTCTTTAATTAATTTTTGTAATTTCTTATCATCATAGCCTGTTCCAATAAACCATTCCCATTCATTATACCCTTTAATAAAAGAAGTTTTTCGATAAGGCTTTTTATCAAAGGTAGGATTCAAATAACTTAAAAAGCCCTCACCTTTTTCACTCTTTGCAATTTTAATACTCTCTTTAATGACATGAAATTTATTAATTGTTTTTTTATTAAGATAATTACGACCAATTGCTTTAGGATTTTTATGAGCAATTAAATTTCCCAAATAATCAAAAACAAAAATATAACCACCATCACTTAGTTTTATATTTTGAATCTCTTTAAGAACTCGCTGTTTTAACTCCTTTTCAAAGTCAACCATATACTCCCCCGTACCAATAGAAATATTTAGGGGCTCAAAAAACTTATAAAAACTCACTTTCTCATACGCAATTTTATCTTTTGCATTTTTATACCAATAATAAGTATCGTATCTCTCTGTTTTATCTTTAATAGATTGGTTAATTGTTTTCATAAATGCATAACCATTTACATCTTTAAGATGTAAAATATTTGTATCTTCAATTTTCTTATTTAAAGGTTGTAAACGATTCATTCCAGTAATATCATTAATAAAAAAATAACCTCGTCCTTGATTATAAATAATACTTCCAATCGCACTTCTAATTAACTGAAGAATCTCATCTTTGTTTTTACTTCCCTTATTATCTTCATAAATTTTTGTAGCAATTGCGTGGGCTTCATAAACCCTTTGCTTTAAATATACTTTTAATTTATTACGACTATTTTTATTCTCTTGCTTAATATATTCATAGGCACGATAAACCTCTTCTTGAATCCGTTTATTATTGAAATCTTTATAAAGCTTAATTGTTCTGGTTTGCTCTTTTTCAAAATAGACACTATTGGAACGATCAATAAAGTAAATAACGGTTAGTGATAAAATAATAATAATCAAAAGAGGTGCGTATTTTACAATAAAAATTAGACTTCGTTCACTTTGATGAAACATTGATTTATCCTAAAATTTAAGTTTAATAATATTAGCACACTTTACTAAAAAATAATCACAAAAAATATCACCTACTCATATATCTACTGATGATAATTCCCACTAATTGACAAATATCATTTACCAAAACACAACTTCAAGCTAAGATTTAACACTTAATTAACACTTTATAAATATACTACGTATATTTTAAAATAAGGGAAGAAGAAATGAAAAAATTAATTGCACTATTTTTTGCAATCTCTGTTAGCCTAATGGCCTCAAATATTGACGTTAAAGATGCGTATGCACGAGCAACTCCTCCAGTACTGCCAAACTCTGCAGCGTTTATGTCAATATCAAATAACTCAAGCAGTGACATTGCTTTAGTAAAAGCACAATCTAGTGCAGCATCTGTTGTTGAACTACACACACACGACATAAAAGATGGTGTGATGAAAATGTATCAAGTTCCGCAAATTGATATCAAAGCAAATAGTACGACAACTTTAAAACCTGGTGGTTTCCACGTTATGTTAATTGGATTAACAAATAAACCTTTAAAAGTGGGTCAAGAAATTGATTTAAAACTAACTTTTTCAAATGGAGAAGAGATTTCACTTAAAGCACCTGTAAAAACAGTTATGGGTGGAATGATGAAGCACAATATGAAAAAAGGTATGAGTTGTGGTCAGGGTAAATGTGGTTCAGGTATGAAAAAAGGAATGAGCTGCGGTCAAGGTAAATGTGGTTCAGCTATGAAGAATAACTAATGAGTAAAAACACCCTAATTCAACTTATTTTAGTTATAGCAATTGTAGCAGGATATTTTTTAGTTGATTTTAATAAACTTCAAACTATGATTTATGGAGAGGGTGAGTTTATTTCACAAGATACCCAATGTGATTTACACAAAGGGGTCTGTGAAGTAACAATTCAAGATGGTACAACCTTTACCTTTGAAATTATGGAAAAAGATATTCCTATGATGAAACCACTTAATTTCAAAGTAACCAGTTCAAACCCTAGTTTAGATGACTTAAAACTTATTATTTATGCTACGAATATGAATATGGGCATCTATGAACTAAACTTACAATCAAAGGGTAATGGTAACTATGAAGCTATTGGAACACTACCAAGTTGTCCTGTAGGGAAAATGGACTGGAACGTTGATATTCCAGTACAAAAAATAAATAAAAAAATCGGTGCACGATTTAACTTTAAAACGGATTTATAATGGGTTCAAAAAAACTACTCTCTTACGCTATTTCTATTGTTATTGCTATTGGAGCAATCTATCTTTTACAACCAATTATTGATGGAGCTAAAGAAGAAAATAAATATGACTTTACCGTCACAACCATTGATGGGGATGTTAGTAAAAAAGACTTTAAAGGTAAAGTTTTAGCTATTTATTTTGGATATATGTATTGTCCTGATGTTTGTCCAACCTCACTTAGTGCGTTAAGTACTGCTTTAAACAGCTTTCCAAAAGAAAAAGTTGACAACTTCACAGGTTTATTCATTAGTGTTGATAAAGAGCGAGATAAACTTCAAGATTTAAAAGAGTATGCCCAATATTTTCATCCAAACTATATTGGAGGAACCTCTAATAAAGAAAACATTGATGATATCGCAAATCGGTATGAATCTTACTACAAAAAAGTTTATCTAAAAGATTCTGCAATGGATTATTCAGTATCACATACCTCGTATATTTATATCTTTGATAAAGAGGGAAATCTTGCTGAAAAAGTAGACCACTTTGCACACCCAGATCGTATCAAAGAGGTTTTAGAAAAAGTTCTCTAAAGAGCAATTTTATTCTATTTTTTTCTCAAGTTGTTGTGTTATAATAAATCATGACTAAACTACTTGAGAAAACACTTTTTGAAAATGTTACCCACTCAAATGAAAATTTTACCAAACACTACCATGAAACTTATACAGTAGGTGTCACTTATAAAGGTGTTATTAAAGGTGTAATTGATTCACACCCTATTGAATCTTACGAGTACTCAATACGTATTAATAATCCGGGTGAAGTTCATGAAGGAAAATCTCATGCTTGGTCGCATGCAAACTTTTACCCAACAATTGAACTATTGTCATCTATTTATGAAGATATTTTTCAAGACAAAAAGATACCTATATTTGAAAATCATATTATCAATGACCAAGAACTTTTCTTTAAAATACATGCCTTTTTTAATGCCTACTTCTCAAAAGAGAATGATTTAGTTATTGAATCAAGTTTAATAGAAGCGTTATCTCACCTCATTTTAAAATACACTACTTACACTAAAGAGTGTGACCATATTTTTGATAACAAAAAAATCGTTAAAGATACCCTTGAACTTATCAAAGATACTCTTGATACAAACTTTTCTCTTGAAGAGTTAGCAAAAAATAGTGGATTAAGTAAGTTCCATTTCTTGCGTGTTTTTAAAAAAGAGTTAGGAATAACACCTCACTCATTTATTATAAATGAACGCCTTAATCGTGCCCAAGAATTAATAAAAAACGGTACTTCCTTAGCCGAAGCTAGTTTAATGGTAGGCTTTAACGATCAGTCTCATTTTACAAGAAACTTTAAAAGATTTTATGGATATACTCCCTCTTTCTTAAAACGAAGTAGCAATATTGTTCTATAAACACATCGTTTATTTTCCTATACTAATTCAAAAAGAGTATAATGACCACAACTAACAAAAATATTTTTTATGTTTTAATGTTTTTAGCCATGGCAGGATGGGGAGCATCTTGGGTGAATGCTAAGGTATTAAGT
>CAZIES010000035.1:8941-20446 GCA_964538295.1 uncultured Arcobacter sp.
ATTGAAAAACTAGGAGCCAACAAAGTGAGTAGTTTTATCTTTTTAGTACCATTTTTTGCCATCATTTTAAGTGTAATCTTTTTAGGAGAGTCTATTAGTTCTTCAATTATAATTGGGACAATCTTAACGATACTTGCAGTAAAAATTTTAAATAATATTACCTTCTTAAAAAAAAGAGTAGCACGTGAAACAGCCTAAAGCAAAACTAAATACCTTAACACTATCAGGACTTATCATTGGTCCTATTCTTGGTTCTGGTCTAATTTTACTGCCTCCTCTTTTATACAATATGATTGAAAACTTTTCATTAATTGTTTGGGCAATAATTTTAAGCCTTGGGTTTATATTTGCACTTATTTTTGGAAGACTCGCTATTTTATATCCCGGAGAAGCAGGGGTTAGTTTAGCGACTAAAAAAGCGATGGGTAAGAAGTATCAACTACTAACATCTTTTTACCTCATCTGTGCTGTTTTTTTTGGTCCCGTTGCAGTTTTAATCATCGCTGCACAATTTATACAACCTTTTTTCCCTAACATATCCATTGAACTACTTGGATTTTATATCTATATTTTAACCTATATTTTACTACTTACAAAAATAGATTTTCTTGGAAAACTCATGCTAATTGTAAGTACAACTATTACGATTATCTTTTTTGTTGCTAGTATACAAACTCTACTTAGTGTACAGACATTTAGTTTTACACTACCAAGTATTAGCCTTGATAATTTTGGATACTCCCTTCTTCTTATTTTTTGGTCTATTGTGGGATGGGAAGTTATTGGTAACTATTCTAGTGAAGTAAAAACGCAAAAAAGCTTAACCAACGCTGTTGTTTTATCAGCTATTATTATCTCTTTAGTTTATATCTTAGTAACCCTTGCTATCTGTTTTGGTGAGTTTCCAAGAAACGAAGCCTTTAAACTCGTTTGGCTAATAGAGCCAATTTTTGGAAAACTATCAAACACTATCCTTGCAACAATATCTATAATTTTATGTGTGGGTACACTAATTTTGTTTGTTGGTGGAGTAGCAAGGCTCATCTCATCACTTGAACTTACATCCTATAGTTCAAAACAGCTTCAAAATGGAACACCTGTTGGAGCACTCAACTTACTCTCAATTATCTATATGATTACTCTACTTTTGGTCTATTTTGATTATTTGAGTTTGGATAACCTCGTTGCCTTTGCCGATGGCTTTTTTATTGCCAATGCCTTAATTGGTCTAATCACAGCAGTAATACTGTTTGAGAAGGGATTTTTACGCAGTAGTTCTATACTCTTAGCCATTTTATTTTTTGCAATTTTACTTTTTTCAAATATCTTTATTTTAGCTGTAGTATTAGGATTGTTTCTCTTTACCTATTTAAAAAAATAATCCACGATAAAAAGTCCTAAAACTCTTTATCGTACATATGAAGCGTTATTAAAATCAACGGTCGTTCCATTGACATATTCTGGGGCTTCTGTTGCTAACCAAACAATCACTTTTGCAGCCTCTTCAGGTTCAGCAAATCTTCCACAAGGAACAGACTTTTTAAACTCCGCTTTTCTCTCTTCAGAATTATCTTTTTGCATATCAGTTTCAACTGGGCTTGGCGCAATACAATTAACTGTAACACCATTACTTCCTAAGAGTTTTCCATAGATTTTTGTTGCATTAATTATCCCTGCTTTTGCAATACCATACCATACATCAGGGTGTCCTATTTGACCTGCAATAGAAGCTGTATTTACAATACGACCAAACCCTCTTTTTTTCATTCCTTCGCAAAAAGCGTTCATCAACTCTACAGGCGCATATAGATCAACATTCATTAAGGCTGTTCGAGCTTCTACTGGATAATTATCATAACTATATTTAGGTTGCATATAACCTGCATTGTTAATTAAAATATCAATTTCTCCAACTGCTTCAACTAAAGCGGGAATATTTTCTAAATTTGATAAATCAACTTCTATTTCTGTTACTTGAGGTAAACCACCTAAAGGAAAATTTGAAAAATCCCTTGCAGCAACGACAACATCGTGTCCTAATTCAATCATTGCCCGTGTAACCGCAAGTCCTATCCCTTTATTTCCGCCAGTAATTAGTACTTTTCGTGACATATGTGACTCCTTTATTAATACAACTTATGATATTATTAACAATTCTGTGGGGGAAATGATGTCTATTAAGTACAAGCTTTTTTTATTTATCATCTCAATTGCACTTCTTATTCTTTTTATATCATCAAGTATGCAATACTATTTTATAAAAAATGATTTTAAAGAAAAATTATTTTCAACAAGTAATAGTGACATGCCCTATGTTGCCAAAAGTTTAAAAAACAATATCAATCAAGTATCAAATATTGCTAAAAACTTCTCTTACGATGAAAATGTTATTAATACTATTAATCTTATTTCAAATTATCAAGATAAAGAGAACTATGAAGCCTTTACTTATGATAGAGAAAAACAAAACCTTCTTCACTACTCAAAAAATATTTTATCTTTTATCGATAACTACACGCTAACATTATACGACGTAAATTCAGAGCCTATTCTTAAAACTCAATTTTTCAATAAAACATCCAATGACAGAATTTATAGTTATAAAAAAGGAGAGATTTTTTCACAAGTAGTAAAAAATAAAACAATAATGGCTATTGACGAAACTATTAATATAGATAAAATCCCTTTAAATTATATCAACACCATTAATATCAAAACTAAAGAAGATCATTTCAATATCTCTACTATTCACAAAATCTTTAAAGAGACAAAAGATGATAAAGAGCTCATAGGATTTGTTAAATTTGAAACTATCATTGGTCAATCATTTTTCTCAACAATTGAAAATAATATCTACTCTAAGCTAACACTTATTTATCGAAATAAACAGTTTGGGTACCCTATGCCACTTGAAGAGGAGTTACTTGTCAATCTAACCAATGCAGATAATAAAACACACTTCAGTGATGAAATAAAAGAGATAAATAATGCTTATGTTCATATTGACTACTTAAAGCTTGACAACCTTACCTTTTATATTGTGTTATCCTATGGTAAAGAAGCAATTAAATCCTTTGAGCAAAACACAATTAAATCTGTTATTATTTCAATGATTATCTCTTTATTTTTGGGCTTTATCATGTCATTAATCTTTATTCAACGTAATATTCTTTCTTATCTTAATGAACTCATTTTAGGATTAACACGACTTAGCCAAACGAAAAACTTTAAACCTATTAGTTACAATATTAATACCCCTTTAGAATTTAAATTTATTGCTGATAAATTTAACATTCTATCTAAAGCGCTCTCTTCTAAAATACAATTTGAAGAGATTACTAACGATATATCAAAACATATCCTCAAAAAACATGATGACTTTACAGAGCCGATTAGTTATATCTTACAAAAAATCGGAACTTTTACTTGTGCGGATAATACTTTTTTTATTACCAAAGCACAAAACTCAAATGCAATAGATTTATATCTAAGATGGTCAAAAAAAGATTTAAAAGTTCAAAATATCAAAAAAGAGGCTATTTTTCAATGTGAAAGAGTAATGAAAGAATTGAATAATAGAGATATCCTTTATATGGAAGATATTACCCAGCAATCTAAAACTATTCAAAGCTATATTAAAACTATTTACGGCGACGTTAAAAGCATTACCTGTTTTCCTTTAATTTATAATGATATTATGCTGGGAGTTTTTTCAATCGTTTACACAGAAAAAATCACCAAATTAAAAGTAGAAAAACGACATCAACTCCAAACCCTAGAAGAAATTTTTGTCAATCAAATACTTCAAAAAAAAGCTAAAGAGGATGTAGATTTTAATAATAAAATGATGTTTCAACAATCTAAAATGGCAGCCATGGGAGAGATGATAGAGAACATTGCCCACCAATGGCGTCAACCTCTCTCACTTATATCAACCTGTGCTTCAGGAGTTAAACTACAAAAAGATATGGATGTTTTAGATGATAAAATTTTACATGATTCGTTAGATAGTATTATTGAAACTTCATACCATTTATCTTCAACCATTGATGACTTTAGAGAATTTTTTAAACAACATAAACGTAAAAGTGATTTTGAAACGCGAAAACTTTTTGATAAAGCATTAAAACTTCTCTCATCAAAATTTAAAAATAAAAATATCACCTTGGTTCATACCATTGAAAATGTTTCAATGCAAACTTTAGATAATGAGCTTATTCACGTTATTATGAATTTACTTAACAATGCCTATGACGTCTTAGAGACCAATGATGAATTAGACCAAAAACTTATTCTCATTAATGCCTATAAAAAAGAGAACCACTATATTATCACGATTCAAGATAATGCAAAAGGAATTGAAGGGGATATTATTGATAGAGTTTTTGAACCTTATTTTACAACTAAACACCAAAGTCAAGGTACGGGGATTGGTCTTTATATGTCCAAAGAGATTATTGAACGGCATCTTCAAGGAAAACTAAGTGTGAAAAACAGTACCTTTGTTTATGAAAATAAAACCTACACAGGGGCACGATTTAAAATAAAAATACCCCTATAATAAAAGGAGAAAGTATGCGATTACTACTAGGATTAATGTTTCTATTTGTATTAGAAACCATGGCTCAGGAGAGATTTAAAGTTGCCTTTGCACAAGATACCATGGGTAATGATTGGAGAGTTGCCCAAGTAAAAGAGGTCGAAAATGCTATCAAGAAATATAAAAATGTTGACTTTTTTTATACCAATGGGAAAGGTGATACAGCAACACAGATTCGAAATATTGAACAAATATTAGAACAAAAAGTAGACCTACTTATCACTAGTCCACGAGGAGCAAAACTGATGACTCCTATTATTTCTAAAGTTTACAAAAGTGGTACTCCTGTTGTTTTACTATCACGAACAATTATGAATGATAACTACAGCAGTTTTTTACACCCTGATAACAGACTAATAGCGGCACAAGCTGCACGCTATATTGCAAAACGTCTTAATAATAAAGGAAATGTTTTTATTTTACAACATACACCAAGTTCAACACCAGGAATGCGAAGAACCGAAGGTTTTATGAATGAAATAAAAAAATACCCTAACATAAAAATAGTTGGTATGAAAGTTGCAAACTCACAACGTGCAGAAGCTATCATTCAAACAGAAAAAGCAATTGAAGAAGGTTTGAAATTTGACGCGATTTACGCACAAAGTGACTCTATGGCAATAGGAGCGATTAGGGCTCTTAAAAAACATAATATTGATCCTAAAAGTATTGTCATTACAGGAATTGATTATATTTCACAAGCGCAAGAGCTTATACGAAAAGGTGAACTTGATGCAAGTTATGTTTATCCAACAGCAGGAAAACAAGGCGTTGATATTGCGATGAAAATTTTAAATAAGAAAAAATTTGAAAAAGAGATTATCATCCCTTCAACAGAAGTTACAAAAAAGAATGTTGAAAAGGTTCAACCAATTTTTTAAAATTTGGTCATTAACCTTTCGTTTACCCTACATTAGTATTCGTTAATAGTAATTCTTTATAATAAAGTAACATTACTATTAAGGATACTAATATGCCATCATTTTTTATCAAACTTATTCTTTTACCACTTTTTCTTTTTACTTTTGCATCTGCATCAATCTTTCTTGAGTCTGATACCAAACAAAACAAAGTAATTTATTCCTCAATTATCAATTCTACTTTAAAAGATTTATCGCCAATATTTAAACAAAGTACCCAACATATTATTAAAAAACTCACAATAGAAAATATAAAGGTGCGAGACGAAGAACAAACTATTGTTCAAATTGCATTATCAAATGCAAAACAGAGCCAAGAGATTCTTGATATTATTCTTTTAAAATCTAATCATTTAAAACGCAATTAATCACCTAAGGTGTACTACTGTTAAAGTTTCGTTAATATTTGGAAAAAGTTGGTTAATAAAGTTCTTTTATAATTTTACTTAAGGAGCTTGTATGACTAAACATATCTATAACGATATCTTTGTACCCCTTACTAATAGTTTAACTGGAATTTATACTATGATAAAGACTTTTTCCCCAAAAAAGGCTTTTGTAAATCATCGTAGTAGCCACGATATTGAGCAAGATTATACAACGTTAGTGCAATCTGTAAATACTATCCATTATTTACGTTGTATAGTTTCATCAACTCTCCTTTTTGCAACTAATATCAAATCCAATGCAATTCCAAGAAACCAAACAGTAGATTCAAAGTTAACTTATAGAAGATTACAGACATTCAATAACCAAATCCTTTAAACTTACATATAATGCATTATTGCAAAGATATCATGTTTAACAAGCTTCTTAAAATAAAGCTCCCTCCCCACTAAAAGGAGCTTTATTTCTCTTTTATTGAAATAACCCTTTTAACAATCCACCTGCTTTATCGCCTAGCTTATCACCGATTGCTTCTTCTATCTTCTTTTTTGCTTTCTCTTTTACTTTTTTAACAGCTGCTGCTTTTACAAGTTTACTTGTATCCATTTTAATAGTCGGATTAGCAGTTTTACCTGTAATTTTTGTATCAAACTCTATACCTTTTAGATTTGTTTTAACCAAGGCATCAATAGTTTGTTTTTTGGTATCAAGAGTTGAATAAGGAACTTTTATTTCTGTTAGTTTACTCTTCATATCCACTGTTGATTTAATAATCTCTTTATTAATATCACTATTAATTTTTACCGTTTCATATACCTCTTTAGTTAAATCAAATTGTGCCACCGTTTTTAAAAGTGTTGAATACTCATTTGGTAAAAAGTGCCCATTAATAAGGTCCCCGGTTAACGTTCCTTTTTGTGCTAATAGATTATACTTTACTGCTAAATCAGTTGAAGAAGTGAACACTTCTGGATAGTAAAGCATATGTAATACCTTGACTAACTGAACGTCTTTAATGGTTGAACTAAAATCATCATTATGTAGCTTAAAATTCAATGCTCCACCTAAAAGTTTTGAAACACCTGTTACTGTTAACTCTTTTGCTTTTTCAATCGTACCATTTAAGGCAATTTTTCCGCGCATTTTCATTTGAGCAACATCATAGAGTTTTGACATATCATCCACTTTTACTAAATAGTCACTGTTAATTGAAGCATCATCTAGATTAACAACTGCTTTTTTAACAAATACATTTGCCATGGTTGTAAAAAAATCAACTTTTGAAACAGCTTGTTGTTTTGTTAAATCAGTAACGATATTTCCTTTAAACATCAATGGTTTAACAAGTTTTTGATTAAATGCTTTGTTAACAACAGGGTTATTGACTTTACCTTTGGCAATAGTTGTTTTAATCTGACCTGCCATATTTTTTAGATTTCCATCAATATTAATTTTTCCTGTGGCATAAATTGGTTGGTTTACTGTATAAAGTAGCTTATCAATCTGTGCATTTTTAACATTAAAAATAATATCACTTGGCTCAAAATCAACAAGTTTAGCACTATAAGTTGTTGCACTTGCAAAAATATCAGAAGCTCCATTGACATTTAACAGTTTTGCATCACCTTTAACTGTCCCTTTAGTAATAAAATTACCACGTAAATCTGCGTTGGTCAATTTTTTTAATTTTGCTAAATCTTTAACGTTAACATCATAAGATAAATCAAACTCTTTAGATAAAAGTGCAAGTTTTCCTTCAACTTTAATATATGAGTTGTTATCTACATTTGCATGAAAACTAATATCAGATGTTGTTAAAACGAACTTCTCAACCTTAAAGTTCACATTTGGTTGTTCATTTGCTTTATCTTCAATCATTGAAGCAACAATTCCATTACCCATTGGCGTAAAAGCTAATGTATATGCTCCACCAATAATAATCAATATAAGTAGGGTTAAACCAAAAAATAGTTTTTTCATAAATTATCCTTTTGTTATATAAAAATGTCCACTATATTATGAATTATACATTATTAAATTTAAAACGAACTATAGATAACAAAGTGAACTTTTTATATAAGACTATAAATAATTTAAAACTATTTTACTAAGGCTATCTCCCTATCATTTATAATATTATATGTTACATTATTCTCTTTAAATAAAGCAATAAATGTTTCCAATACAGAAGAAGTAAAACTGCATGAAGAGAAAAGAAAATTTTTTTTGTCAAATTCAAATTTAAAATTAGGATGAATATTTTGAATACTTTTTTGTATTCTTTCTAATTTAAACTCCGTTATATTTAAATTAGTACAATTACACTCTTCTAAACTCAAATATTGACTTAATTGATTTAGACTTATAGGCTTGATAAGCATACGATTGTTACAATCTATACAGTTATGCTTATTGTAACATGCATATTCAGTGTTTAAGGTTGTTATTTTTTCATCAGGATTAAGTTCCATAATTTTACGAACAATATTTTTGCCTTCATCTTCAGAGTAATCAATAAAAATATACTTAAATGCAGATGGCTCATATTGTTCAATTGCTTCTTCAAAACTAGAAACAATTTCATACTGGACATTTTGAAAAAGAAGCTGTAGCATCATTAATAACTTCTTTCCATCTTTATTATCATAAACTAACACTTTCATTGATAATCCTTTACAACTATATTTTAAAAGTATAATCATAAATAGTATCAAAATAGTCTCGTATTAAAAAAGAGTCTATTACCTTTTTACACATTTAAAACAATTTGTTTTGAAAAGTACTAGCTCAAGATTCTTTAAATAAAATTTGTGTATAATTTTGCCCAATCAAGGTGTCAAGTAGGGAAATATTTGCATTTATGTAAGTATTGCTAGTTTATTTTTTAAACTAGTTACGCTATCCGAACGGACTTTGAAAACAAAATATTTTATAAGGAATCTAGAATGAAAAAAATCGTTCTTTTAATGCTAGCTATTGCTGGTGCTGCTTTCGCTGCTGATGGTGCAGTTGCAAATGAAACTTTAAAAGCTTACTCTGTAGTTGCTGCAGGTCTTGGTCTTGGTCTTGCTGCACTTGGTGGTGCTATCGGTATGGGTAACACTGCTGCTGCAACAATCGCTGGTACTGCTAGAAACCCAGGTTTAGGTGGAAAACTTATGACTACAATGTTCATTGCTTTAGCGATGATCGAAGCACAAGTTATTTATGCATTAGTTATTGCGATGATCGCATTATATGCAAACCCATTCTTAGGGTAATCTATAAGCTACAGCTTATAAATTATAAAAGGTCAGAAGTTTTTACTTCTGGCCTTTTTTTTTGCCTTTTATTTATAAATTTTTCATATCATTCTGATACTATTTTATACTATAATCATCATCTAAAGGAATAGTATGAAAAACCTCTCATTAAAACTCAAACTTATTATCATTATATTTTGTTCAATGGCACTTGCCTCATTAGTTGTTTTTGGCTTCTCTATAAAATCTATTTACGAATTATCAAATGAAAGAATTAAAACCTATGAAATTGAAGCATACAAAAACAAAGAATTAGAACTAAAAAACTATGTTACTTTAGCCAAAGACTCTATTAAAAGTTACTATCTAAAAGTTCAAAAAGGCGTTATGTCAAAAGAAGAAGCTAAAAAAGAAGCCCTCATAAATATTAGTAAAATGAGATACTCCAATAATAACTATTTTTGGATTAATGATTTTGATGTAAAAATGCTTATGCACCCTATTGATAAAGAGCTAATAGGGAAAAACTTAAGTTCGAAAAAAGATCCTAAAGGAAAAGCGCTCTTTGTAGAAATGGTAAAAATAGCTAAACAGTCACCACAAGGTGGACGAGTAG
This sequence comes from uncultured Arcobacter sp., assembly GCA_964538295.1. Classification (GTDB taxonomy): domain Bacteria; phylum Campylobacterota; class Campylobacteria; order Campylobacterales; family Arcobacteraceae; genus Arcobacter_A. The sequence continues at coordinate 18,707 of CAZIES010000035.1, forward strand.
ATTACTATTGGCACAAACCATCTTCATCAAAACCTGAGCCTAAACTCTCTTATGTTATGGCATTTCAAGAGTGGAATTGGGTTGTTGGAACGGGTGAATATGTTGACTCTATTCAACATAACATAGAACAGATGAAAGATAACACCTTTAATGAAATTCTTAAACTTATATTTCAAATCTTTATTGCTTATTCCATTGCGTTAGCTTGTATTATCTATCTTACTCTAAAAATTACTAAGAAAATCATTCTTAATCCTTTAGATGCTTTTCAAAATGGACTTTTAAACTTTTTTAAATATCTCAACCGAGAACAAAATGATATCGCTTTATTAAATAATGATTCAAAAGATGAATTAGGAAAAATGAGTGCTGTCGTTAATGAGAATATTAGAAAAACACAAAAAGGACTTGAAGAAGATAGATTATTTATCGATGAAACTATCCAAGTGCTTTCAGAGTTTGGGCAAGGTGACCTATCCCAACGTATTACAACCCCCATCAATAACCCTGCTTTAAAGGAACTGAAAACTGTTTTAGAAGATATGGGAAATAAACTTGAAGAAAATATCAATGCTTTCTTAAAAACGCTCAATGAATATAGCGACTATAACTATCTTCACCGTACAAGAGAAAGAGGTCTCAAATCACATCTTTTACAACTTTCTCAAGGGATTAATTCATTAGGTAATTCCATTACCTCTATGCTATTAGAGAATAAACAGATGAGCCAAACCCTTGATAACTCTGCCCAAATATTAATTGAAAATGTAAATACCTTAAATGACTCATCCAACAGTGCAGCAGCTTCACTTGAAGAGACAGCAGCAGCTTTAGAAGAGATTACAGGTACCATTATTAACAACACAGAAAATATCACAAATATGGCACATATTGCTAATGAAGTAGTTACCTCAGCTAATGAAGGAAATAGATTAGCACAAAGTACTTCTCAATCGATGGATGATATTAACAATGAAGTCAATGCTATCACCGATGCGATTACAATAATAGACCAAATTGCTTTCCAAACGAACATTTTATCTTTAAATGCAGCAGTTGAAGCTGCAACGGCAGGAGAAGCAGGAAAAGGGTTTGCTGTCGTCGCACAAGAAGTTAGAAATTTAGCCAATAGAAGTGCAGAAGCAGCAAAAGAGATTAAAGATTTAGTTGAAAAAGCCAATGTAAAAACATCATCAGGTAAAGATATATCTGACAAAATGATTCAAGGATATACTCATTTAAACGAACATATTCAACAAACAATCTCCTTAATCAACCAAGTAGAGAGTGCCTCAAGAGAACAACAATCAGGAATTGAGCAAATTAATGATGCCGTTAATAGTCAAGATCAACAAACACAAAAAATTGCAAGTGCAGCTAGTCAAACCTATGAAATAGCAAATGAGACGTCAAAAATTTCGACAGTTATTATAGAAAACCTTGAAAAAAAAGAGTTTAAAGGGAAATAACCATACAAAAAGAAAAAAAAACCTTCGTTTAATCTTTTTATAACCTATGAGATACTATTATTTCAGACTAAAAACATCATGCGACCGTGGTGGAATTGGTAGACACGCTACCTTGAGGGGGTAGTGTCCTAAGGATGTGAGGGTTCAAATCCCTCCGGTCGCACCATTAGAGTATTTTCAAAATTATTTCTTCCATTACAAACAAGTATATTAACTAAACCTTAAAAAGACATTTTAATGTCACAACATAAGTTTAACTATGCTAAAATGA
>CAZIES010000036.1:0-12527 GCA_964538295.1 uncultured Arcobacter sp.
GAAATTTCACTGGCATTAAAAAGTGTTGGTGGTCGAAATTTTTCTAACTTTTCAATGGCTTCATTTGAAAGACCTGGAATTTTTCTAAAATCGAAGTTTTCAGGAATTTTCATTTGAAGCATTTTTTTCATTTTATCAATCTGTTTTTTCTGTTTGGCAACGTATCGATAATATTTTGCTTCTACAAGGATTTGCTCTTTTAAGTAGTCATTAAGTTCTGAGAACTGTGGTAAGAATTCATCAAAATGTTTTACTTCTACAGTGTTTCGTCCCACGATATCAAGTAAAAGAACTCTATCTTTAATCTTATCTTGACCTAAACGTTCTAACATCTCTAAAGTCTCTTTTTTAGAGGTTACCCATTCATCTTTCATAAAGTTGATGGCTTCATCAATCACTTTTTGTTTGAGCTTGACTTTCTCTAGTGTTGCCTCATCAATAAGTCCAAGTTTATGCCCATAGCTTGAAAGTCTTAAGTCAGCACTCTCTTCTCTTAGAAGTAGCCGATATTCTGCTCTACTTGTAAACATACGATAAGGTTCGTTGGTTCCCTTGGTCACTAAATCATCAATTAATACACCAATATAGCCCTCGTCACGTCGTAAAATAAAAGGTTCTTTGTCATCAATAGCTAGGCTTGCATTGATACCTGCAATTAATCCTTGTGCTGCTGCTTCCTCGTACCCTGTTGTTGCATTGATTTGTCCTGCATGGTAAAGGTTTTTGATTTTCTTAGTTTCTAGGGTGTGTCTAAGTTCAGTTGGATCCACATAATCATATTCAATAGCATATCCATAACGTACTACTTTTGCTTTTTCTAATCCTAAAATTGAGTGAATCATCTCTTTTTGAACATCAATTGGAAGTGAGGTTGATAGACCATTAATATAGTATTCTGTACACATGGTTGTTTGTGGTTCTAAAAAGAGTTGGTGACGATCTCTTTCACTAAATCGGTTCACTTTGTCTTCAATACTTGGACAGTACCTTGGACCTGAACCTTGGATTTGTCCTGTAAAAAGTGGTGCTCTATCAAAGTTACTCGTAATAGTATCATGGGTTTCAAGATTGGTGTAAGTTATGTAACATGGATATTGTTCAGGATTAAAGGTTGATTTATCTGTCCTAAAACTAAAAGGCGTTGGTTTTTCATCTCCTCCATGAGCTTCCATTTTATCAAAGTCAATTGATTTTGCGTCAATTCGTGCTGGAGTTCCAGTTTTGAGTCGTCCTACATTAAGCCCTAACTCTTTTAATTGCAGGGATAAAGTAGATGAGGGAAGTTCCCATGCTCGACCTGCATCATAAGTATTTTCACCAATATGAATAAGACCTCGCATAAAGGTACCCGTAGTTAGAATCACTTTTTTAGCTTTAAAGGTTTCACCTAGTTTTGTAATAACACCATGCACACTATTATTTTCAATTAAAAGAGTACTTACTTCATCTTGGTAGATTTCAAGATTATCTGTATTGTGACAAATTTCACGCATATATTCACGGTATTTGTCCATATCAATTTGGGCTCGGCTTCCTTGAACTGCAGCTCCTTTAGAGGCATTTAAAACTCTAAATTGAATTCCTGTTGCATCGGTACATAAACCCATCTCTCCACCTAGGGCATCAAGCTCTCGTACTAAGTGACCTTTTGCAAGTCCTCCAATAGCAGGATTACAACTTGCAGCTCCTATTTGTTCAACAAGCATGGTAATAAGTAGGGTCTTCTTACCCATTCTTGCAGGGGCTAAACAGGCTTCAATTCCAGCATGACCACCACCTACAACGATAACATCATATTCCATTATATTCCTTTAAAAAAGGGATTGTAAATCGATGATTTCTGCGTTATCGTCACTTGGATAATAACTGGCAGACGCGAGAAGTTTGCCTTGTGCCTTTTGGCACAAGTTTTCCCCTTCTTCCCTCTTGCCTTGAACTAATCGTTTACAACCCTTTTTAGTATTTTTATTAAATCAAAAGGCTAACTTTTATCTTTTTACTCTATAAAAAGTGTTTTGATGTTGTTCTTTTTAAGTAGTAGAAAATTGCTTAGATAAATGTTTTCTTCCACTTATCTAAGAAATTTGAGAGGGTATAAAAATTAGCTTCTCAATAATTTTTTGGTATTATAGCGAATTATTGAAAAAACTCAAAGTCCCTTTTTAAGTGGGACATTTAAAAAGGACAATAAGCGTGTTTACTGGATTAATTCGTGAGATGGCAGAAGTGTTAAGCTTACAAAACAGTTTTTTAACGTTGAAAGCTGATTATAAACCAAAGATTGGTGATTCAATTGCCATTAATGGAGCATGTCTTACTGTTGTGCGAGTTAATACAGGAACTTTTACTGTTGAGCTTTCTCCTGAGTCACAAAAAATTCTTGCTATGGAAAATTATAAAGATAAAGTGCATATGGAACCTGCTATGATGATGGGTGATCGTTTTGAGGGGCATATTGTTCAAGGACATGTGGATTGCCTTGGTACTATTACGTCCATTAATAACAACGGAAACTCTACAGACTTTATTATTTCGCTTCCAAGTGAATATAGTCGATATATTATTCCAAAAGGCTCAGTGACGATTGATGGTGTTTCTTTAACGGTTAATGATGTTTTAGAAGATGCATTTCGCTTAACTATTATTCCCCATACTATTGATAATACCTTGTTCAAACGATATAAGGTGGGTACGAAAGTGAATTTAGAAACGGATATGTTTGCTCGATATATCTATAATATGTTTCTTGCAAAACGAAGTGGTTCCGAGGGAATTTCTCTCTTTGAGAAAAATAAAGAAGATAATTTAACGTGGGATAAAGTTGATAAAATTATGGCTGCTTACTAAGTGGTTCTGGTTGAGAAATCTCTTCTTTGGTAATATTTTTGTAGACATAAAAGTAATCTGCTCGTAAGGCTTTTGCATAGGGCTTAATAATTGCTTCTTGCATGTCTGCCATCTTCTTAATTCCAACTACTCTTCCTACTTTCAGCCCTTCAAAGAAGATATTATCCATACCTGAAGTAATAACTTCATCCCCTTGTTTAATGGTAATCCAAATAGGAATAAATTTAATGGTTAAAAGGTTATTTCGATTGTTTCCATGAACAATACCTGGAGCTTTATTATCTCCTATATAAACAGCATAATTTGCTTTTTGATTTCCATTGAGTAAAGCCAGGGATTTCCCTGCAAAGTTTTTAACAATACCTGCAGCATAGTTTTGAGAGATAAGTCCTAAAATCTGTTCATCTTGCTTTGGGTAGTCAATCCAGACTTTGGTGAAGTCATCAAAATTGACATAAGAAAGTACATTTGAAAGTTGTAAATCACTATTGATGTTATCTGTGTCAAATAGTGCATCTCTTAGTACATTTAAAGAAGCTTGTGAATTGGTATAAAGAATTTTGTATTTTTTAAGTTCGTTATTTTCTAGTTTGAGTTTTTCAATTTTTTGTGCTTGTCCTAAATATTTCTCTGTAAAGTCACCAAATGCGATGACTTGTTGCACATAAAATTGTTTAATATTATTAATGAAAGTAAATTTTTGAATGATGGGTTTATCTATATTAAAAATATAGAATAACCCAGCAAAAAGAAGGATAAAGATAAAAAGTGCTCTACTCATTAGAAATTAGTTTTAGTAATCCATCCTCATTTAGTACATTACTTGTACCATATGCAACGGCTAATAGTGGCTCGTCAGCTACTTTTACAGGAAGTTTGATAATATCAGCTAAATATTTATCAAGACCTCGAATAAGTGCTCCACCACCTGTTAAGATAACACCGTTATCTACAACATCACCTGCTAAATCTGGTGGCATGTCCTCTAATACTGTTCGTACTGCTGAAACAATCTCTCGAAGAGGTTCTTTAATTGCTGTTCGTACACCTTCGCTTCCTAATTCAATCGTAGAAAGTAATCCCGAGTTATCTCGACCTTTAACTCGAATTTTTAACTCTTTATCTAGTTTAACGGCAGTTCCAATTTCAATTTTGATTGACTCAGCAGTTCGCTCACCAATATAAAGGTTGTAGTTTTGTCGTACATAATCAATAATCGCTTTATCACATCGATCACCAGCAACTTTAATTGACTTAGATAGTACAAGACCACCAAGAGATGTTACTCCAATTTCAGTTGTACCTCCACCAATATCAACAACTACATAACCTGATGGGTCAGATACTGGAATTCCTGCTCCAATTGCTGCTGCCATTGGTTCTTCTACTAGGAATACTTCTCGTGCTCCTGCACTTAAAGCAGACTCTTTTACTGCTTTTCTCTCCACTTGTGTAATTCCGTAAGGAATACAAATAATAATTCGTGGACGAATAAATGATTTCCGTGAGTGTGCTTTTTCAATGAAGTATCGAATCATTCTTTCTGTCATTTCAAAGTCAGCAATAACCCCATCTTTCATTGGACGAACAGCTTGAATATTCAAAGGTGTCTTACCAATCATCTGTTTTGCTTCTTGTCCAACGGCTAAAATTTTATCTTTTCCGTATCGGTCATGTTGAACAGCAACAACAGAAGGTTCATTAATAATAATCCCTTTACCTTTAACTGAAACAATGGTGTTTGCAGTTCCAAGGTCAATTGCCATATCATTGGAAAAAAATCCAATTACTTTGTCTAAAAACATCTATATTTCCTTTATAAAATTTAAGCTACTTTTGGTTCTTTATCGTTGATAACGACATCTTTTGTAATACTAATGGTTTTATCTTTATAAGAAGGTAAATCATACATGATATCAAGCATAATCTCTTCTAAAATTGAACGAAGCCCACGCGCTCCTGTTTTTCTATCAATTGCTTTTTTTGCAATCTCTTTTAGTGCTGGTTTTTCAAACTTCAACGTAACATCGTCCATTTCAAATAGTTTTGTGTATTGTTTGATAAGTGCATTTTTAGGCTCTGTTAAAATATGTACCATATCATCTTCAGTGATTTCATTTAGTGTTGCTACCATATGTAAACGCCCAATAAGTTCAGGAATAAGTCCATATTTTACTAAGTCATCTGCTTCAACAAGTGAGATGATTTCATCTTCTTCTTTTTTGGTTTTTTTCTCTTGATTAAATCCTAAGATATTACCACCTTGTTTCTTTTTGATAATATCATCTAGTCCATCAAAAGCACCACCACAAATAAACAGAATGTTTGTTGTATCTACTTGAATCGCATCTTGACCTGGGTGTTTTCTTCCACCTTTTGGTGGCACGTTAACAACAGAACCCTCAATGATTTTAAGCATGGCTTGTTGGACCCCTTCTCCTGAAACATCTCGTGTAATTGATCGGTTCTCACTCATTCGTGCAATTTTATCAATCTCATCAATAAAAATAATTCCTGTTTCGGCTTTTTCAACGTCACCCCCTGCAGCTTGTAAGAGTCGTGTGATAACATTTTCTACATCATCTCCTACATATCCTGCTTCTGTTAGGCTAGTTGCATCTGCAATTGCTAAAGGCACATCAAGGTATTTAGCAATAGTTTGAGCTAGAAGTGTTTTTCCTGAACCTGTTGGTCCAATTAGTAAAACATTTGATTTATTAATTTCAATATCTTCTTCAATTTCATTTTGTCTAAAGATTCGTTTGTAGTGGTTGTACACTGCAACAGAAAGTACTTTTTTAGCTCTATTTTGTCCGATGATATAATCATCTAAAATTGCTTTTAACTCATGGGGTGCTAAAAGTTTAATCTCTTCTACTACTGCTTCATCAGTGGGTGTATTTTCTTCTAATGCTTGTGGCTTTTTTCCTTGCATAATATCATGGGCTGCATTAACACACGAACGACAAATGCAGGCGTTATCACCAGATATTACTGGGTTTTCATTACTATCTTTTGTACCACAAAAATCACAAATAAGTTTACTCATTCTTTAAAATTCTCCTATTTCCTATTAAAAGGAATCCCTCTTTTGGTATTAATTACAAAGTTTGCCAAAGCTAAAACATGTTCATTATTACTTGATGCAATGATTTTATTTGCAACCTCTGCAATTGGTTGTCCTGATTCAAAAATATCTTTGTACGCTTTTTTTACCTCGTTGATAACATCTCTATCAAAACGTCTTCGAAGACCATTTAAATTCAATCCTCGTAAAACTGCTTTGTTTCCTTCTGCTAGACAGTATGGTGGGATGTCTTGAGTAACAACTGAACCTCCACCTACCATAACATGCGTACCAATTTTACAAAACTGATGAATAGGTGTTAATCCACCAATAACAACGTTGTCGTCAATTTCAACATGACCTGCAAGTGTTGCTACGTTGGCAAAAACACAATTGTTTCCAATAATTACATCATGGGCTACGTGAACATATCCCATAAAGAGGTTATTATCACCAATTTTAGTAATTGAACCTCCACCTTTTGTGCCTGGGTTAAAGAGGGTAAACTCTCTAATTTTGTTGTTGTCCCCAATGATGAGTTCAACATCTTCTCCATCAAATTTTAAATCTTGAGGGATAGTTCCAAGTGCTGCATGGGAAAATATTTGATTGTTTTTTCCTATGGTAGTTTTGCCTTCAATAACGGTATGTGAACCAATGGTTGTTCCTTCACCAATAGTTACTTGAGAACCAATGATAGTGTAAGGTCCAATGGTTACATTTTCACCAATGACTGCGCCATCTTCAATGATGGCAGTTTTATGAATACTGCTCATAAAGACTACTTATCAACAACCATTGCTTTAAGTTCTGCTTCTGCTACTAGTGCATCATCAACATAAGCTTTTCCTTCAAGAACAATCAATGTTCCTCGAAGTTTTTTTACTTCAATTCTATACTCTAATTTATCACCTGGTTTAACGGGTGTTCTAAATTTTGCTTTATCAATACTCATGAAATAAATCACTTTATTTTGAAGCTCTTCAGTGGTTAAGTCATTGCTTTTAAGTGCTAAGATTCCACCTGCTTGTGCCATTCCTTCAAGAATTAAAACACCTGGATAGATTGGGTGACCTGGAAAGTGCCCCATGAAAGCTGGCTCACTAATTGAGATGTTTTTATACCCTACAACTGATTTGCCTTTCTCCATATCTGTAATTCTATCAACCAATAAAAATGGATATCTATGTGGAAGTATCTCTTGAATTTGTGTAACGTCTAACATCTGTGTTCCTATATATTTTTCTTTAAAGCAGATATTTTATCTAAAAAAATATTAGTTTTGAATTATTTGCGCAACTTTACTGGAACTTCCATTTTGTAAATACTCACGTAAGGTTTGAGCATTGGAAATAAAAGCTTCTTTATTCATTGTTTTATAATCATTTAGCAGGTTGTGTACAGTGACATTTTCTTGTAGAAATTCACTATGAATAGCACTTTTTCCCATTTTGTTAAAAAAGATATTGGCTAAACCAACGTAAGGCAGTTTTACAAGTCTACTTCCTAACCAATAGTCAAACTTTTTTGCAATGTAACTTAAAGTAAAAGGTGTTCCAATAATGGCTGCTTCTAATGTGGCAGTTCCTGAGCAAATAAAACCATATTCTGCTTCTTTTAAAGCCTCATGGGCATCATTTGAAATGGTAAAACCCTCTAAGTCTCCATAGACTTTTTGAATATACTCTTTATCAAACTTTGCAGGTATAACTACGAGGTGTTCTTTATTTGGAATTGCACGTGCGACTTCTTTAAATATTGGCATGAGGTTACTAATTTCAGTACGCCTGCTTCCTGGCATATAGACAATCTTATTAGTTTGAATCAGGGTTGTTTTATAATTAGTAATTTCATCCAAAAGTGGATGACCTACGTAGTTAATCTTATCTTTTTGAGTGTAATAGTCTTGTTCAAACGGTAGGATAGAACATAGGGTGGTACAGTATTTTTCAATTTTAGCAATTCGTCCTTTTTTCCATGCCCACGCTTGTGGAAGAATATAATAAATAATCTCTTTTTTAGGGTAGAGTTTATGTATGGCTTTGGCTAATGGAAGATTAAAACCGGAAGAGTCCATAAGTAAAACTTTGTCAGCGTTAGCTGCAAGGTGTGCCATCTCTCTTTTGAGCTTTAAAAAAAAGGGTAAACGTTTGATTGCATCAACAAAACCCATGATAGCAAGTTGCTCTAAGTCATAGTTAGGTGAGCCTAGTTTTTTATCAAAGATTCCAAATAATTCTACGGAGTCATCTAAATGTTTACATAACTCAGCTAAATGAATATTGGATGAGGTTTCCATGGCACAAACGAGTAGTTTCATATAATCACTTCCTTTACATCTTCATAAATTCTAGCATCAAGTTCAATCTCATATTTGCCATCAATGACACTGTCAACAATAACAATCGCTGAAAGCCCATAAGGGTTTTGTGTGATGGTGTTTCGTAAGTTAAGTTCTGCTTGAAAAGTTGGTGGATTAAAAATAAGTGATTTGACACTTTTATAGTTAAATCCACCAATGTCATTAAAAATATCAATACTAAGAACCTTGACTTCATCTCGGTTTAAGTAGGCGATATCATCTTTTTCATATTCAATTCTACCATTCATTTTTGTTCGATTAAGTGTAGAATAACATAAAAAATATGATGGCATTAACTCTTTATTAATGTAAACTTTACCACTAAGTAAGCGATAATTTAAAAAACGTTGTTTAATAATCTTAAAAGGAATATCTTGGGAGTTGAGTTCATCTCTTTTTCTATAAAGTTGAAGCCTTGATTCAATGGATTCGGGTAAGATTTGATTTGAAATAGGCGAAAACATTTCATCCATAAGTCTGTTTTGTTGTTCTCTTTGTTGCTCTAATCCATAAAGACATCCGCAATAGTTTTGACGATATAAAGAGTTCTCTTTAACTGCAATACCTTGCTCTTGCATACCACTACCACTTCGATAATCCCTAAAAATAAACTCAACCCCATATTTTTTAGCTAATTCATGCCCAATTTTATCCAGTTTTTCTTGGGATTTTTTTGGACTGATAAGTAGGGTAGTAGTAAATTTATCGTGCCCTAACTCTTTAGCTTTTAAAACAGAGTTTTCAAGTCGTTCATCAAAACAAACCGTACATCGATCCCCTTTTTCAGGCTCTTGCTCTAACCCTTTGACTTTTTGTAACCAATGTTCTAAGTTATAAGGACCTTCTAGTAATTCAATACCCAATTGATTACAGGAGTATTCCACATCTAAAAAACGTAATCGATACTCTTCATAGGGGTGAATATTAGGGTCATAAAAGTAACCTATGATCTCTTCATTAGGATACTCTTCTTGGATTTTTTCTAGAAAGTAGTGGCTGTCAACGGCACAGCATATATGAACTAGCAAGGCATACCTTTTTTATTGGTATTATAGTAGAATATACCAAATAAAAAATTAATAGGATTTTTAATGCGTTTTGCTTTTATTTTTGTTTTATCATTTATGCTAATTGGTTGTGCAACAAAACAACCTGCTGTTTCTCAAAGTGCCACCATTTTAATAAAAACACCTGCTATGAAGTTTTATGATAAAGGGTTTATCACTCAATTTGATAACTATACCCAAGTTCAAATCTATAGTGCAGGGCAGACTGTTTTAGATTTGATGCTTTATGATAACCGTGTTTGTCAAAGTACTTTCGAGTGTGAAAATAATCAAAGTTTTAATAAAAAGTTTCTTCATGCTAGTTATGAAAATGCTTTTTTGAAAAAACTATTTGATCAAGATGAAAAAACCATTATCCATAGGGATAAAAAGAATAGAATTCTTATTAAGATAAAAAAAGATTAAAAGGCAGGATTTAGAAGTTTAAATATCTTTTGTCCAAACTCATGAAGTTTTGCTTCATCTAAACGAACTGAAAGTCCAGATATACCAATAGTTCCTACAAATTCACTTCGTTTATTAAAATAAGCAACCGCAACAGAACACAGACCAAACTCATGCTCTTCATTTCCTATGGCATAACCGCGTTCTTTTGCTAAGTTAATCTCTTCTTGAAGTTTCTTGGAATTAGTAATGGTATTACTTGTAAACTTTTTAAGCTCTAAGCTCTCTACATCAATATCATTAAATGCCATGAGGATTTTACCAAAGCCATTGGTATGTAATGGGGCATGCATTCCTACTGAGTTTCGTGTTTTTAAAACACGGTTAGATTTATCTACTTGGTTGAGGTATAAAATAGAGTTGTTATCAAGTATTCCTATATAGGCACACTCTTCTGTAAGATAAAAAATCTCATCTAATAAGGCTTGTGTTTTTGTGATGATTTTTTCTCTGTCATCTTTTTTTACGATTTTATTAACTAGGTCACTTAAGATTATCTCTTTAGAGTTATCAACATATTCTATAAAGCCTTCACTCACTAATGTGGTAATAAGTCGTGACATAGTACTTTTATCAATATTGAGTCGTTGACATAAAACATTGGCAGTTAAGGGCTTATTCGAGGTCATTATCTCTTTTAGAACACTTAAGGCTTTGATAAGGGACTTGTTTTGATTTTGCACTCAATACTCACTTTTTGGTATAAACTTAATTCTATCTTAGTTGTGTAAAAAAATAAAAAATATTACGAATTTTATCCTAATATTGCAAAAAATTCTTTTAGATTATAAGAACATCAAACTAATTTTTCTCACAATGTGAAACTTTTTTTTGTAGCCCTTCTCAATACCCTATAAAAAGGGCTTTGCAGGCTTTATAAAAATAAACTTAATAAAAAAATTACAAAAATAACTTTTGTTTTTGTTTAGATTATATATGGATTAATTCGTTCAACATTTACATCGGAAGCATGTTTTTTTAAAATTTGACTTCATAATGTAACTATTAAAAAAACCAATAAAGAAGAGGTAATTATTATGACTTCATCATTTGTAGATTTATCAAAATTAACTGAAAAAGATGATTTAACACCAGTACTTGGTGGTAAATGGCCAGGAATCCAAATATACTATCCACCAATTAAGTTTAATCCACTTGATGGAACTTATGAGACAATGGAGCAAGCTAAGTTAAGATTACAAAAGCATGCTTATAAAACAAAAGCGCATACAGTTTTATTTGACTTAGAAGATGGTTGTCGAATGAAAGATATGTCAAGAAAGTTACTTATTGAAGAACTTCCAAAGTTCCCAGAAAGAGACTTTCAAATTGCTATTAGAATTAATCCATTCAGAACTGAAGAGTATGAAGAAGATTTAAAGATGTTAAAGCAAATTCATATGCATGTTGATGCGATTGTATTAGCAAAAGCAGGTGAGGTTTATGGTGATGCTGAAATTAGAGACTTATCTTCTTGGTTAGTTTCAATTGGTTCAAACTTACAGATTCAACCAATTATTGAGCACCCAAAATCGCTTAAAATTGCAGATCAATTAATGAGTCACTCAACAGTACAACATGTTGTATTTGGTATTCATGACTTCTCTAAAGCAATGGCATACAAAATCACGCCTGAGGGTTGGATTGATGAGTTAGAGACATTCTTTAATATTCTTACAATGGAAGCACGAATCCAAGGTAAGGGAGTTATCGGTGGGGTTGAAGTACTTTTAACACCAAACTCACTTCCAGATTCTTGTGTTGAGAAAAAAGATATTAGAAGATGGTTAGATTTACATGGTGATGATGCTTCACGACATGTTTATGCACATGCTCAAAGAGAGACTGCAATGGGATTAACAGGTAAGCAAGTTATTACGCCAAATCACATTAACGTTTGTAAGGTTGCGTTTACTCCTTCACCAAAAGAGTTACAAAGAGATATTAGTATCTTAAAAGAAGCTATCAAAACTGATGCTTTATTAAGTGGTGCAATTAGATATGAAGGTGAAATGTTAGATCCACCAATGTTTGGTAAATCGTTACAAAACATTTTAAGAGGGTACGCTCTTAACAGTTTAAGCAAAGAAGATTACGCTTTTGCAATCTCTGTATTAAATAAGATGCCGTTACATACATTTAAAGAAAACTGGCCTTACGGTCAAATCTAAGAGGGAGTTGAGATTATGAGTTCAAACGTTACAATTGAAGTACCTGAATTTTTAAACATCGGAGTTGCTTGTACCTCTGCACATGTAGGAAGTGCAAAAGAGAACAGTACAGCAATGATTATCGAAGATGATAAATTAGGTACTGATGAAATCACATATAAAGAGTTAGCAACTAAGTCTGACCAAATGTGTAACTTCCTAACATCAATTGGAATTGAGCCAAGAGATAGAGTATTAGTATGTTTAAAGAACTCTTTAGCATACCCAATCTCTTTCTTTGGAGCAATCAAAGCAGGAATCACAGCAGTTCCAACATCAACACTTTTAAGTGGATCAGAAGTTAAGTATTTAGCGGAAGATTCACAAGCAAGTGCGATTGTATTATCAGCGTCTATGTATGAGAACCTTGTTCCATATTTAGAGAACCTTGATAACTTAAAAACAATCATTGTTGCAGCATGTGATTCAGTGGATGATTTACGAAAACCAAAGGGTATGAATGTTTATGCTTTAACTGATATTTTAGCAAACACTGATACGACACCAAACCACTATAACTCAAAGTCTGG
>CAZIES010000036.1:12627-14972 GCA_964538295.1 uncultured Arcobacter sp.
TGTACGATTTTTATTGGAGTTCCAACAATTTATCGACAAATTATTCAAAAGACTGAGTTTACAGCTGAAGATTGTCCAAGTTTAAGATACTGTATGTCTGCTGGTGAGCACTTATCTGATGAGATGATTGGTTTATGGCAAGATAGATTTAAACAAGATATCTTTGAAGCAATTGGAATGAGTGAGTGTTCTTATTATATTTCACATTCAGTAAATAATCCAATTCGACCTGGATCTGCTGGATTTGTTCAACCAGGACACACCGTAAAACTTTTAGACCCAGATACATTAGAAGAGGTTGGTTTAGAAGAAGAGGGAATGATCTGTATTGGTATGGATGACCCAGGATTATTCTTAGAGTATTGGCAGCTTGAAGAAGAGACATCAAAAGCAAAACATGATGGGTACTTCTTTACAGGTGATTACGCTAAAAAAGATAAAGATGGATACATCTGGTTCATTGGACGAAAAGATGATATCATCAATACATTTGGATTTAGAGTATCTCCACACGAGATTGAAAGAGTTGTAAAAACTCATGATGATGTTGCTGATTGTGTGGCATTTGGTTTAGATTTAGAAAAAGATAAAACAATTGTAGCTATTGCAGTAATTGGTCAAAATGAGTTAAGCCAAGAGCAACAAGATGAGATTTTAAAATTCTCTCAAGATAATTTAGCAAAATATAAAGCGCCAAAAACAATCTTTGCTTTAAGTGACTATCCACGAACAAAAAATGGAAAGGTTCTTAGAAAGCAACTGGTTAAACAGCTTCATGACCAATACCACGCAAAAGAGAGTGGTGAAGAAATCGTTGAGTATAAAGCACGACGATCAATGATGTTAGTACCATCGTACAACAAAAACAATGTAACAAAAGCAAAATCTGCACTGGCTGATTCAGTTATCTTTGATTTGGAGATGATTTTAGGTGAGCAAAGAGAAGTTGGAAGAAGTGTATTAAAAGAAGTATACGGTGAAAATGGTGGTAACTTTGGTGAGTCAGAGAGAGTCCTAAGAGTAAATAACTTAGGAAGTGAAGATATTCTAAAAGATTTAGCACTTGCAAAAGAGATTGACTTTGATGCTTTATTATTCTCTAAAGTTGAGTCAAAAGAGGATGTTTTAGAAGCAGTTAAACTTCTTGAAGAGTATAGCCCTGAGTCAGCATTGATGATTATGATTGAAACACCAATGGCAGTACTTAATATTAAAGATATCTGTTCGGCATCTTCTCGAGTAGAAGTTGTGGTTGTTGGTTCAAATAAATTAGCAAACAGATTAGAGATTGATATCAAAAAAGCTGCACCAGCGATGATTAATTACTTATCTCAAATTACACTTGCTGCTAAAGCATATGGAAAGACAGTAATTGATGGTCCACACTTTGATGTAAGAGATGAGTTCGCTTGTGAAGCATCAAGTAAAGTAGCATTTAACTTAGGCTTTGATGGTAAGTGTTTAGTTCACCCAGTACAAATTGAGTACATCAACGATATCTTTACGCCAAAACAGTCTGAAGTTGAAGATTACGAAAAGATGATTGAAGCGTATGAAAATGCGAAAAAAGATGGTAAAGAGGTTATTTTACATAATAACACGTTAGTTGATGGTATTCGAATTAAATGGGCTAAGAAAATGATTACTTTATATGAAACATATAAAGCACTTGGTCAAAACCTATTTAACAAGTAAGGAGTGTTGATGTCTAAGATAAATACGGGAAACTTTTTCGAAGATTTCACAATCGGACAAAAAATTGTTCACCCATTACCGCGAACAATTACAGATGGTGATGTATCATTATACATCGCCTTTACTGGAAGTCGATTTGCACTGCACTCAAGTGATTTATTAGCACAAGAGTTTGGATATGAGAAGAAGCCTTTAGATGATTTATTAATGTTCCATTTAACTTTTGGTAAGTCGGTTCAAGATATTTCTCTAAATGCAATTGCAAACTTAGGGTACGCGGAAGTTTCTTTCCCTAATCCTGTGTTTGTTGGAGATACAGTTAGACTTGAGACGGAAGTTATTGGGTTAAAAGAGAACTCAAATGGTAAGTCTGGAGTTGTTTATGTACACTCAATTGGGTACAACCAAGATGGTGTTGAAGTACTTAACTTAAAAAGATGGGTTATGGTACACAAGAAAAACAAAGGTGAAATGAGTGGAATTAATAACGTTCCTACATTCGCTAAGTCTACACCAATTGCAAGTGAAATCAGTATCCCAGTAGCAAACAACATTGATACTGATGCTACTGGTGGAACTTACTTCTTCGAAGATTACGAAGTAGGTGAAAGACTGAACCATGTAGAAGGTATTACAATTGATGATAGTGA
>CAZIES010000036.1:15072-18195 GCA_964538295.1 uncultured Arcobacter sp.
AAAAAATTAACTTAACTAAAGGAAAAGAAAATGACACACCCAAATGAAGCACTATTTGAATCTGGTAAATCTTTACCAATTATCCCAACTTGTGAGCACTTTGCAGGAAGTGAGAAACTGATTTTAAAAGGTTTCGAAATGCAAAAGAAACTTGGACCTGTATTTGATATTACTTGTGACTGTGAAGATGGAGCAGAGACTGGTAAAGAAGTAGAACATGCTGAAATGATTGTACGAGTTGTAAACTCTGATGCAAACCCATACGGTATGGCTGGTACTCGAATTCACGATGCTGCACATCCAGATTGGAGACAAGATGTTGATATCTTAGTACCAGGTGCTGGTGAAAAGTTAGCGTACATTACATTACCAAAGTCAACTTCTTACGAAGATGCAAAAATGCAAATTGAGTATATTCAAGAAGTAGCTAAAAAATCAGGTATCACAAGAGAGATTCCTATTCATATCTTAATTGAGACTCATGGAGCATTAAAAGATGTAGAAAGAACGGCTACATTACCATGGTTACAAGTACTTGATTTTGGTCTTATGGACTTTGTATCTGGGTACCAAGGAGCGATTCCAGCATCTAACATGAGAAGTCCAGGTCAATTTGATCACAGATTAATTGGTGCTGCAAAAGCAAAAGTTGCACAAGCAGCTATTCAAAATCATGTTATTCCTTGTCATAACGTAACGTTAGACCTTAAGAACCCATACCAAACTTACAAAGATGCTGAAAGAGCACGAAATGAGTTTGGATTCATGAGAATGTGGTCAATTTACCCAACACAAGTACAGGCGATTGTAGATGCAATGAAACCTGACTTTACCGAACTAGAAGCTGCTCAAAACATCTTATTAAATGCACAAGATGCTGAGTGGGGACCAATCCAGTATGATGGTGAGTTACATGATAGAGCAACTTACCGATACTTCTGGGAATTGGTTCAAAGAGCAAAATTCTCTGGAGCTAAACTTCTTGATGAGGTTGAGAAAAGATTCTTCGCATAAGTAGTCGTACTTATGCAAAGTTAAGTTTACTTCCCAAAAAGGATGAAGTTCGAGCCATTTACTTCATCCTTTTTTCCATTGCTTTACCAAGCAATAAACGTAACTTTATTGGTTGGTAAAGTAATTAAAGTAAGCAAATTTTTTAAAGAAAACTTTTAGAAAAAGTGTGTAAACTTTTTTACAATTTAAAAGGATAGAACATGTACAAACTAGTCAGTCTCGTCGTCACAAAACTAGCCATTGCCCTTGGGCTTGTCAAGCTAGTCAAAGTTAGGGAGCATAGTAGGCGCTGTTAAAAGTTACAATTTAAACAAACAGAGACCCTTTTCTCAAGCGACCCATTTGGGTTCTTCTACTATAAACAAATCCTCCCTCACAATTCAATTTTAAAACTTCTGTTAACAAAAAAGATAAACAAAAGAAGGTAATTATTATGATAAACAGTAATACATTTTCATTAGAGGATTTACAAAATTATTTAGGTTTTGGTGTTGCAGGTAACTTTGCGAACCATTTAGGTGAAGCAGGTGAAGCTGATGAGTTTGCAGTAATTGCAACCAAAGAGAAAGATGCACCAAAAGGGATGTTCCCTTTTTATATTCCAGGGCATGATTCATTCTTAGGTACGTTTCCTATTTGTAATGAAGTAATTAAAACCCATGGAAGAGAAGGTGACAACTTACAAGTTGAAGCTGAAGTTGCATTAGTATGTGATTTTAAATATGAAGATGACAAAATTGTAGATATTGTTCCACGGTACTTTTCTGCATTTAATGATTTTTCTATTCGAATTCAAGATGGAAATAAATTAAGTACAAAGAAAAACTGGGGAGAGCAAACAAAAGGAATATCTTCAGAGTTTATTGAGATTGATAGTTTTGAAGAAGAGGGTATCTTAAATCGATACCATATTGCCTCATTTATCAAAAGAGATGGAATTGTACATGACTATGGTACAACATCAGCAGTTAAGTCATACAGCTATTTCTTTGGACAATTAAAGGAGTGGATGATTGAGAAGTTAAACTCTCAAGAAGATTGTGGCCCTTTAGAAGAGCTAACACAGTTTTCAGAATATGCAAAAGATGCAAATGGGTTATTAATTGCTGCTGGAGCAACAGCATATGCTGAGTTTGGTAAAAAGAACTTTTTACAAAAAGGTGATGAAATTTTTGTTTATATTTATGATGGACATTTTCATTCATTTGATGATATGTTTAATGATATGTGTGGGATGGATACTTTTTTAAGTCGATGTTCAAAACTACACCAATATGTTCAATAATACAAGGGGTTTAACCCTCTTGTATTTGAGTAAGTAAGCTTTTTTCTTATACCTTTGTCATTGCTTTAAAATGAGCTCCACTTCGACCAATATTTTCCACATGAACATGTGAACGTTCATCTAAACGTCCCTCTTCAATATACTGTTTTTTTAGTTCTAAAATTACTGGTGTTGTTTTACCTGGCATTTCCACTGTACTATAGTAGTCACAAAAGAGTGCGGTTTGACTTGAACTAATCATTGGAGGATAGTCATCTAACACTTTTGTTGTGTCAATATTATACTCTTGTATTTCACTTTGTTCTTTAGGCAACATATTGGCACAATTTTTTACATCTTCCATGTTATTTTTATTAACAAAACAGATGGTTGCTTTTTTATGTTTTAAGATATTGGCTAAACTATCTTTTGGAACATCTTTTTCTTTTTGTCCAATTGAAACAATTAGTGTCGCAGGGTTACTTGATAGAGGTGTAAAATATGAAAATGGTGCTGCGTTTACAACCCCATCATCTTCTGTTACTATCCACGCAATTGGTCGAGGTACTACTGTATCTGACATCATTTTGTATCGGTTTAAATCATTTACATCGTTAAAATCAACAATCATAAAAATCCCTTAATTTTTTAGGGATTATTATAGTGAAAAAAGATTAATTAAGTGTAAATTTTTTTGCTTACTTTAACTCTTGTGGTTCACCAAAAAAGTAGCCTTGGGAGTAGTCAATTCCTAACTCTTTAACTACATCGTAAACATTTTGTGAGTGAATAAATTCTCCCACGGTTTTAATATGCATTTTTTTAGCAAAATCAATGATGGTTTC
>CAZIES010000036.1:18295-20123 GCA_964538295.1 uncultured Arcobacter sp.
CCAATAGTAGCATTAATAAATATCTCCGAGTCGTTAACAAAGAGGGTATTGTTTTCGATAACATGGGTTAAATGTAGGGCTAAACTTTGTATCTCTTCATAGGCTAAATCTGTCTCATAATAAAGAGCATATTCATCCGCATGAAGTTTAAATAAAATTGCATTGGGACTAATACTTTCTTTAAGAACATTAGCCGTATTTTTTAAAATATCGTTACCAATATGATCGCCATAAAGGTCATTGACTTCTTGGAATTTATCAACATTAATAATCATTAAAACAGCATTGTGTTTTTCACTGATAGTTTCAATTAGACGTTTTCGATTAGGTAGACCCGTTAGTTCATCATTATAAAATTGATACTCAATAGAGTCTAACATACCATTAAATACCTCTTGCATGGAGTGTATCTCTTCAATATCATTATTTAACGAGACCCTTTTTGTAATATCATGGTCTTGGGAAATCGTACTAATATTACTAACAAAGTTTTTGATTGGTTTTATCAAATATTTATCAAATTCAATAAAGAGTGCTAAGAAGATAATCACTGAAAAACTAATAACAAAAAGAATAAAAAAGTTAATAATTGATGAAAGTGATACTTTTAAATCATCAATAGGATAGGAGATATCAATTACCCCTAAAACTTCTCCAGGTGTGGCATGACTATGACACTGCATACATTCGGGCTGGGCAATAATAGGGTAGAAGTATTCAACGGTTGACTCATCAACCATATTTAAAATATCATCTTTTTTAAAGGCTTGTTTTACATAGATATTTTCATGACGTATTTTTTTATCTCGTTCAACTTCTCCGTACTCTTGGGCGATGGTTTCTCCTCTGTAGACATTGACAATCATGTTTTCATCAATGGTATTAAGGCGTTGAATGATAGTTTCTAAGTCTTTCTTAGTCCAGCCTTTTGCCATGGCTGAGTAGAGTGTTTCAAAGACGAGTTGGGTTGTTTTTTTTGCTTCAATTGTGGTGAGCTTTTCAATTGCATCTTGTTTCATAATTTGGGAGTAGATAAATCCAATAGAGAGAGTAATAGCAAGTGTAATAAGAATAATTTTGAAAATAAGCTGTTTGTAGGTTGTTCTTTTTTTCATATTGTACCAAATAAATAATTTTTATTATTACCTTAAGCTAAAGAGTTAATCACAAAAATAACTTTTAAACTAATAGTAAATTATATACAATATTGCCTTTAAAGTACAATTTTTGTAGTATCACAAAAAATAAACCCTTAGTGAGGATAATCAATGAAATACGTAGGAGCCCATGTAAGCGCAAGTGGAGGAGTTTTTAATGCTCCCATCAATGCAACAGCAATAGGTGCACGTGCTTTTGCTTTGTTTACAAAAAATCAACGACAATGGAAAGCAAAACCTTTAGAGACAAAAGTGATTGATAGATGGTTTGAAGAGTTAGAGAAGTGTGGTATCGCACCAAAACATATCTTACCCCATGATAGTTATTTAATTAATTTGGGACACCCTGTAGAAGAGAATCGACAAAAGTCACTGGATGGTTTTATTCATGAAATAGAACGATGTGAAATTTTAAAATTAGATCGTTTAAATTTCCACCCAGGAAGTCACTTACGAAAAATCAGTGAAGAAGAGTGTTTAGATAACATTGCTCAATCTTTGAATCGAGCCATTGATGCAACCAATGATGTAAAATTAGTGATTGAAAATACAGCAGGACAAGGTTCAAACCTTGGATACAAATTCGAACATTTAGCCCATATTATTGACAAAGTAGAAGATAAGTCTCGCGTTGGAGTATGTATTGATACCTGCCATATGTTTACTGCAGG
>CAZIES010000037.1:0-19978 GCA_964538295.1 uncultured Arcobacter sp.
TTATAAAATTTAAAAATAAATTCACAAATTAACAAATAATTAACACTTACTTGATATGTATCAACTTCTTCTCATAATAAAAGTGCTAAAATTACATCAATATTAGAGATTTTTAATATAAAAAAATCTAATAATCTTAAAAAAGGAGATGTTACGATGAAAAAGTCAACTACAAAGCTTTCTTCATTAATCTTAGGTACAGCACTAACTGCAAGTGTTGCATCTGGTGCTACTGGCGAGCTAGCTAAGGTTATGAAAGAGAGAGGTCTCTCTGAAATTGATGTTATCAGAGCGGCAAAGACTTATAATCCTACAGGTGTAAAAGACAAATATGTTATTTTTTCTTCAGGTGGTCAATCTGGACAAGTAATTGTTTATGGTGTTCCATCAATGAGAATTTTAAAATATATTGCGGTATTTACTCCTGAACCTTGGCAAGGATATGGGTATGACAAAGACTCATTAGAAATACTTAGACAAGGAAATGTAAGAGGGAAAGAGATCAATTGGGGAGATACTCACCACCCTGCAATTTCAGAAAAAGATGGAAAATATGATGGTAAATGGTTAGCAATTAACGATAAAGCTAATCCAAGAATTGCTGTTATTGATTTAGAAGACTTTGAAACAAAACAAATTGTTCCAAATCCAGTTTTCAAATCAAACCACGGGGGAGCTTTCTTTACTCCTAACTCAGAATATATTATAGAAGCATCACAATATGCTGCACCTTTTGACAACAATTATCACCCAATTGAGGAGTATAAAGAGTCATATAGAGGTGGGGTTACAATGTGGAAATTCGATCATAAGATTGGTAAAATTTTACCAAAAAACTCTTATACAATCGAAATGCCTCCATATCACCAAGATTTATCTGATGCAGGTAAAGGTGTAAGTTACGGTTGGGGATTCACTAACTCATTCAACTCAGAGATGTATACAGGTGGTATCGAAGTTGGTAACCCACCAAATGAAGCAGGTATGTCAAGAAATGATACTGACTTCTTACACGTATATAACTGGGAAAAACTTGCAGAAGTTGCAAAAGATCCTAAAAATGTAAAAGTAATTAACGGTCATAACGTTATTCCAATGGATGTTGCGGTTAAAAATAACGCATTATTCTTAATTCCAGAACCAAAATCACCACACGGTGTTGATGTTTCTCCAGATGGACAATATGTGATTGTTTGTGGTAAATTAGATACACACGCATCAGTATATGACTTCAAAAAAATCAAGAAATTAATTGATAAAAAAGAGTTTGTTGGAAAAGATCCATACGGTATTCCTATCTTAGATCTTAAGAAGTCTTTACATGGTCAACTTGAGTTGGGACTTGGACCTTTACATACTCAGTACTCTCCAGTAGATGGTGAAGTTTATACTTCATTATATGTTGATTCACAAGTTGTAAAATGGAACTACAAAAAACTTAAAGTTTTAGATAAAGAAAATGTTCACTACAACATTGGTCACTTAGCTGGTATGGAAGGTAAAACTTCTGACCCTCAAGGTGAATACATCATTGCATTAAATAAATTAGCAATTGATAGATTCCAAAATGTTGGTCCTTTACATCCACAAAATCACCAGTTAATTGATATTTCTGGTAAGACAATGGATTTATTAGTTGACATGCCTTTACCATTAGGTGAGCCTCACCAAGCAGTAGGTATTAGAGCTGAAAAGCTTCACCCACATGTACGATACAAAATGGGTACAAATACTAAAACTGGTAAAATTCACGTAGGTAAAACACTTGCAGGTCAAGAAAGAATTGAAAGAAACGGAAACCATGTTACTATTTACGGTACATTCGTAAGATCTCACATCAACCCTGAGAGAATTACTGTTAATAAAGGTGATAAAGTTACTTTCCATATGACAAACTTAGAGCGAGCACAAGATGAAACTCACGGATTTACTATCGGTGGATTTGATCAACATGCATCATTAGAGCCAGGTGAAACTTCAACAATGGAATTCATTGCTGATATTGAGGGTGTATTCCCTTACTATTGTACAGAGTTCTGTTCAGCACTACACTTAGAGATGATGGGATACATGATGGTTAAAGATCCTAAGAAAAAATACGTAAGTGCTAAGAGAATGAAAATGAAAACTATGAGCCCTGCAGAGTTAAAGGCTGAGTATGACAAAGCAGTTGCAGTAAATGCTGCTACTGATGCTGTTATCCAATCAGTTGTTAAGTTCTTAAAAGCAAATGGTTTTGATAAACATAAAGTTGTTGCTGACTTAGTTACAGATGCATTTGACCAATATGGACAAATCCCTGCTGAGAAGAAAAAATCTGATGCTGCAGTAAAAGCTGGAGATATGGAAAAAGCAATTCTTCACGAAGGTATGATTTGGCAATTAATGGTTAAAACAGCTGACGTAGGTATTCGAGCAAAAGATGCTTTAGTTAGACTTATTGCAACAAAACAAAGCCCAGCAGCAGCTCGAGGGGAGACTGCATTTGCTGAAGGTGGTTGTAATGGTTGTCACGTAATCGGAAAAGTTTCTTCTGGTCCTGACTTAACTGGTGTATTACAACGACATGAAAATGGTGAAGATTGGGTAAGTAGATTTATTTTACACCCAGAAGAAATGTATGATGAGCCATATGTTAAAGGTATGATTGATTACTTTAAATTAAAAATGCCTGATCAAGGAATGACAGAAAAAGAGACTGCAGATATCATTGAATATCTAAAATGGATTGACGAAAACGCTAACCTTTT
Source organism: uncultured Arcobacter sp. (assembly GCA_964538295.1). Lineage (GTDB taxonomy): Bacteria > Campylobacterota > Campylobacteria > Campylobacterales > Arcobacteraceae > Arcobacter_A. The sequence continues at coordinate 2,751 of CAZIES010000037.1, forward strand.
CTAAAATCAAAATAAAGAGGAAGAATCCCTATTCTTCCTTTTTATTGACAAGTATCAACAACTAAATCACATTATTTTGATACTCTTTCATAACCATAAGTTTTAAAGTATAAATTATAACTTTAGCTTATACTCTAGAACTTTCAAAAAAGGACAATCGAATGCACACAAGTTTTATAAAAGCAAAGGTATTTGCTTCTCTTGCATTAATTATTATGACCCTTGCATTTACGCTGCCAATGATTACATTTCATGGAACACTTAACAAAATCCATGAGGGTAAAGAAGAAGAGATCTCTTCACTGGCAATTAAGACATGGAACTTTTATAACCAAGGAAGATATAAAAGTACAACCACTCCTAAAGAGGCACACAATAATCTTGAAGAAATGATAGAGACTTCATCAGAGATTGGTGTTGCATCTTTACCAATTTGGACCTGTTCATTAGAAGCACCCAATTACCCTAAAGAAGCCTTTCCCGACGGGATTCCAGTCTTTTTCCATTTTGATGGGTTTTCAGGAGAGGTTCATGAGATGAATACCATTAACCACTATGTAGGAATGGATCCAATGTGGCAAGGTGGAGTCATTGAACGAGAAATTGGAATCTATGCACTTTTAGGTTTATCACTAGGTATGATTTTCTTTATTTTATATAATAATAAAATACTGACATATATTATGATAATACCTGCGTCACTTCCACTACTTTTTATTGCTGATTATTCATACTGGTTATACTGGTTTGGACACAATTTACGTGACTGGGGAGCATTTAAAATTAAACCATTTATGCCAACAGTATTTGGAGATGGTAAAATCGCACAATTTACAACTCACTCCTATCCAAGTATTGGGTTCTACCTTCTATTAGCAATAGGATTTTTAAGTTTACTGGCAATTTTAGCCAAAAACAAAGCAATGAAAGAAACAGGTTCTAATTAAGGTTTCAAATGTTTAAAGTAGTTTTAACTTTTTGTTTTATAGGTATTAACTTCCTTTATGCAGGACTTTTACAAGAGGCCATTGACAATGCGCCTGAAGGTTCTATCTTAAAACTTCCAAAAGGAGTGTATAAAGGTTCCATTGTCATTAAAAAACCTATTTCAATCATAGGAAAAGAAGATGGAGTTATTATTGATGGTGAAGGTACAGGAACCGTCGTTGAAATAAAAAGTCCCTATGTCACCCTAAAAAACTTGACCATCACAGGAAGTGGTGATCGACACGAAAATATTGATGCAGGGATTAAACTATCAGACTCTAGACACTCTGAAATTTCAAACTGTAAGGTGTTAGACTCCTTGTTTGGAATTGATGTAGCCATGACAAACAACTCAATTGTTTCTAATAACTATATCACCTCAAAAGATTTGGATTTAGGGTTACGTGGTGATGGCTTAAGACTGTGGTACTCAAATGATAATATTGTAAAAAATAATAAAGTTGTAAAGTCACGAGACATGGTAGTATGGTATTCTCATGGAAATGAAATCTCTGAAAACTTTGGAGAGTATAACCGTTACTCACTGCACTTTATGTATGCTGGTAAAAACTTTGTACGAAATAATACCTATCAATATAACTCTGTAGGTATTTTCTTCATGTACAGTAAAGATACAGTTGCAACCGGAAATGTTGTTAAAAGCTCTTTAGGAGCAACAGGGATGGGAATTGGATTAAAAGATGTCTCTAACTTTACACTAAAAGACAACACTGTTATCTATAATGCTCAAGGTATCTATATTGATAGATCCCCTTATGATCCCGGTACAAAAAACTGGCTTGAGAATAATCAAGTATTGTATAATTCTGAAGCCATTCATTTTCACTCGTTAAGTGAAAACAATGTCATCAAAGGAAATACAATACTTGGTAATATTGAAGATATTATCAATGATAGTAGAGGTGCAAAAACAGATCAAAATGAGATAGCGGGTAATTATTGGGATAATTACGAAGGTTTTGATAAAAATGCAGATAATATAGGAGATACTCCTCATAAAGTTTATCAATATGCTGACCAACTATGGATGTATAACAAAGATGTTAAATTCTTTTATGGTTCACCTATTATCTCTTTATTAAACTTTCTTGCCAAATTAGCTCCTTTTAGTGAGCCTGTATTTTTAATGCAAGACCCGCAACCACGGTTAAAGATTTAAGGATTTAACAATGGCAAAAATAAAAGAAGATAGAAGAAAATTTATTAAATATTCAACCCTAGGCATTTTAGGGTTAACACTTGGAGGAGGAATATTAATAAGTCCTCATGCCTTACAAGCAGAAATGCGACTGCGACCACCAGGAGCAGTCTCTGAAAAAGAGTTTTTAGCTCTGTGTATTAAATGTGGTCAATGTCTACAGGTTTGTCCTTATCACTCTATTGAATTAGCTGATATGGCAAAAGGGCATGGCGTTGGAACACCTTATATTGATGCACGTGTACGAGGATGCTATGCCTGTAACGCTGTACCATGTGTCTTAGCTTGTCCAAGTGGAGCATTAGATCATGATTGTGAAAAGCCTGAAGATATTAAAATGGGAATTGCTGTTTTAGAATTTCCAAATAAATGTATCGCCATGACCAATACTCCTGTTCCAAAGGGGCATAGTCAAAGAATTCATGACTTTACAAATGCCCAAAGAAACGTAACCCAACTTGAGCGAGACATGCTTGCAAAACTAGATGAGTTTGAAGGAAAACAGTGTACAATCTGTGCAGATATGTGTCCTATACCAAACCCTATGAGTGCTATTTCAATGATAAGAGACGGTGAAGGGAAAAAACCTGAAATTTATGAGGGTTGTATTGGTTGTGGAGTTTGTGAAGAGCTGTGTCCTGCAAATGAACCAGCAATTGTTATTAAACCACGATTATCATATGAAGATTATTATATTAAAGGAATTAAATCATGATCAAAAAAATCTTATTAAGTGTGTCTGTCATACTTCTTATTTCTGGTTGTTCAGATAAGAAAGAAGAACAAAAACCAGTAGAAAAAAAAGAAGCTGCAGTACAAGCACCTCTAAAAATTGAAGTTGAAAAAAATGAAAATGCTAAAGAGATAAAAGTTGCAGAAAAAGAGATTAAAAAAGAGAAAAATGAAACCTATTACTTTAACTATAATGGTGCCAAACAAAAATATGATCCAAATGCACAACCAGGTAATGAAGACGCTAAAATAAGAGTACCTGCAAGAAGTCAAGTTGATGCTAATTTACATGTGCGAAGTCCTTATGAAAAAGTTAAAATATCTCTTTTAGTAAAACAACTAAGTAAAGAGTTTATTGTTAAATGTTCTGCATGTCACAATGACTACGCCAATGGAATTATTGGACCATCACTCTTAGACAAAGATGCCGACTTTATTTATAACAGTATTCATAAGTTTAAAAATAACGAAGATGCAAATGTATTAATGACAGAATTAGTCAATAAGATGTCAGATGAAGAGATTAAACGAATTGCAGATGAAATCTATGAATTTAATAAACAAATTAGGAATTCAAAATGAAAAATATAATTGCCATAGCCTCAACAATTATTGTTCTTGGATTAATGGGATATACCTTTAGTAAAGGGGGTGCTTTTCAAGGGGGAGAAGCAGGTCATGTTATTGAAGATATTGGAACCTTTAAACAAAAGAAGCAAGCAAATGCACAACCACCTGAAAATGATAATTTAGAGCAAGATAAAATCAAAGCATTAAGGGACAAAGCAGGAAATACTGCTATGTTTGAAGTGAGCAATAACTACCGAAGTAAATGTGCATCATGTCATGGAATTGATGGATCAGGATTACAAAATGGTAAAAAACTCATGGGACCAGGACTAATTGGTCAATCAGAAGAGAAACTATTTAAAGATTTAGTTGATTTCAAAGCAGGAAGAAAAGAGAACCTTATTATGAAAGGGTTATTAATAAACCTATCTGAAGAAGAGTTAAAAGAGTATGCTAAAGAAATTGCACAGTTTAAAGCTAAAAAAGAGGCTTTAGAAAAATAGTTATTCAAACTATTAGGAAATTAACATGGATAAATGGAATAACCGAGAAACCATAAAAAACACAACTTTTCTCTCAACATTTTTTGATAAAACAAGAGAAGGGAAAAGTTATTTTTCTTACCGAATGAAAAGATGGATAGTTGTCATTGCAATACACCTTCTGTTTTTCTTATCATTTGCAATTGATATTCAAACACTTGAAGGAACACTCAATGGTTCAAGGTTTTTGGGGTTTCACCTCATTGACCCTTTTACAACCATTCAACTGTACTTGGCAACCTTTCACATGCCAATTAATATTGTCATTGGAACGGCAACTATTGTTATATTTTACCTTTTAATAGGGGGAAGAACTTACTGTTCGTGGGTTTGTCCTTATGGAGTACTTAGTGAGATTGCTGAAAAGCTGAATAACACACTTGTTGAGAAAAAAATTATCAAAGAACGTAATTTTGATCATAGAGTTAGGCATATCTTTTGGCTAATGTTTATTATAATGGCATTTACAAGTGGATATTTAGTCTTTGAATCCTTTAATGTTGTAGGGATTTTAAGTCGATTTATTGCTTATGGTTGGAGTTTAGCACTTGGTTGGGTCTTAATCGTCTTCTTAATTGAAGTCTTTTTTTCACGACGTGCTTGGTGTACTTACCTTTGTCCAATTGGAACAACGTATGGATATCTTGGAAAAGTAAGTGCCCTTAGAATTCAATGGAATGACAGTTGTGATCACTGTATGGTATGTCATGATGTCTGTTTTGAAAACCAAGTATTAGAGTTAACTAAATCAAAATATGATGAAGAGAGAAAAGAAAAAGGAATCAAAACTCAATATGTAACAGGGGCAGACTGTACACTTTGTGGAAGATGTATTGATGTATGCCACTCTGATGCACTGAAATTTGATTTCAGATTAAAAGGTTTAGTATAAAATGATAAAAGTAAACAATCTCACCAAAAAATTTGGAGCTCATGTCTCCTTAGACAATGTAAGCACAGAATTTAATAAAGATGATTATATTGCCCTCATGGGACCTAATGGAGCGGGTAAGACAACACTTATCCGATCTATTATGGGATATTATCACCCTACTTCAGGAGAAGTACTCATTGATGGTTTAAATCCTATCAAACATCGAACAAAAGTCTTAGATAGCATCTCTTTTGTTCCACAACTCCCACCTCCAATTAAACTTAACCTTGAAGAGCTTATTCAATATGTTCAAACAAGTTCTAATGTAGATAAAGAGCTTATTATGCACTTTGCTAATGAGATGAAACTTGATATTAATGCCAACTTAAAAAAGTCCTTTTTTAAACTTAGTGGTGGTATGAAACAAAAAATGCTTATTGCCATAAGTTTAGCAAAAAAAAGTGATATTATCATTTATGATGAACCAACAGCTAACCTAGATCCAAAAGCAAGAGATGATTTTTATCGACTCTTAAAAGAAAATGAAAAAGAGAAAATTTCACTTTTTGTAACCCACAGACTTGAAGAAGTAAAAGAGATTGTCAATCGTCAAATCTACATGGATTTAGGAGAGATTATTTCCGATGAAAAAGTATAGGAATAAAAAATGATTTCATTAAATAGAAGAAAATTTCTACAAGGTACCGCAGGGCTTGCACTTATGCCTCTATTATGGGCTTGTGAGAAGAAAGATCCTAATAGCCCTGATAAAGTCCATTGGGATAGAGATATGTGTGACCGATGTCGTATGGTTATTAGCGAGAAGAAGCATGTTGCCCAAGCAATAAACCCACACACTGGTCACGTACATAAATTTGATGATATTGGATGTACTGTATTATGGTTTAAAGAAGAAAAAATTGATTGGAAAGATCAAGCAAAAATTTGGATCGCCGATGTTAAAACTTCAAAATGGCTAGATGCACGAACTGCGTACTACGATACCATGAATATCACACCTATGGCATATGGTTTTGGAGCACATGAGAAAAAAGAGAGTATTCAACCTGGGCTTGAAATTATTGATTTTGAAGAGATGTCAAAAAGGGTTTTAAAAGTAGGAAGATAGAGTTTTAAAACTCTATAAAAAGAAAAAAGAGGAGATAATCCTCTTTTTTTCTTATAAATCTTGTTCGATTACTTGTTTAAATTTATTAAAATAGACATCTTTTGCAGTATCTAACTCTTTATAAATATCATTAATTAGAATTTTCTCACCACCAACGAATCCTAATCGAATAAAGTCAATATCTTGATTTTGCGCAAATTGCTCAAATGCTTCAAGCTTATCCATATTGACTTCTACGATTGCTCGGCTTAATGACTCAGCAAAAATATCTTCGTCATTTTCTAATGAGATAGCTGCTTCAACACCTTTATTTCCAACAACTGCCATTTTTGCTAATGCAATTGCAATTCCACCAACATTAACATCTTTTGCAGCTGCGTATAAACCTTGTTTGTTTCCTTCAATGACAGTATCCCAAAGTTTTAATTCATCTTCAAAATTAACTTCTGGGTGTGCTCCAGCAACTTTATCAAACATTTTTTTCATGTAAAGTGATCCACCAAATTCTGATTTAGTTTCACCTAATAAGAAAAGAACATTTCCATCTTTTTGTAAGCTTGATGGTAATACTTTATTTGCATCATCATTAACTCCAACCATTGCAATAGCTGGTGTTGGGAAAACCCCTACGCCATTTGTTTCATTGTATAACGATACATTTCCACCAATAACTGGCGTATTTAACTCTTTACAAGCAGCTTTAATACCTTCACATGCTTGAGCAAATTGCCACATTACTTCAGGATTTTGAGGGTTACCAAAGTTAAGACAATCAGTGATTGCTTTAGGCGTTGCTCCTGTCATTGCTACATTTCTTCCAGATTCCATAACTGCTGCAGCAGCTCCTAGTTCTGGATTAATATAACACTGTCGTGTATTACAATCTGCACTCATAGCTAGTGCTTTTCCTGTCTCTTTAATTCGAATTACCGAACCATCATTTTTACCTGGTCCTTTAACTGTATTTGTTTGTACCATTGAATCATATTGATCATAAACCCAAGATTTATCAACCACTTCCATATCAGAAAATAGTGTATTAAATGCTTCTTGGTTAGAGAATTTTTTATCCATTGAAAATGATTCAATATCATTTAAGTATGCAGGTTTTGCAACTGGTCTATCTAATACTGGTGCCTCTTCAGATACAGGTTGAACTGGTACTTCAGCACATTTTTCACCATGCCAAAATAGTTCCATATTTCCTGTAGCAGTAACTTCACCAATAACAGCAACATCTAATTCCCATTTTTCAAAAATATCAATAATTGCTTGCTCACATCCAGCTTTAGCACAAATAAGCATTCTTTCTTGAGATTCTGAAAGCATGAAATCGTAAGGAGTCATTCCCTCTTCTCGTGCTGGAACTTTGTCTAAATGCATAATCATACCTGAACCAGATCGTCCTGCCATCTCAAATGAAGATGAAGTAAGACCTGCTGCACCCATATCTTGGATACCAATAATTAAATCTTCTTTAAATAGTTCTAAACACGCTTCTAAAAGTAATTTTTCAGTAAAAGGATCACCTACTTGAACTGTTGGTCTTTTAGACTCAGAATCCTCATCAAATGAAGCAGAAGACATAACCGCTCCACCAAGCCCATCTCGTCCAGTTTTAGAACCAACATACATTACTGGATTTCCAATACCTTCTGCTTTTCCATAGAAAATTTCATCAGCTTTTGCAATTCCTAAGTTAAATGCGTTTACTAAGTTGTTTCCTGCATAACACTCTTCGAAGTTTGTTTGTCCACCAATTGTTGGAACACCCATACAGTTACCGTATCCACCAATACCAGCAACTACACCTCTAAGTAAGTATCTGTGTTTTTGAGCCACTTCAGAGTCACCTTCAATTCCTGCAAATTGAATTAAGTTCATAGAAGCAACTGGTCGTGCCCCCATTGTAAAAACATCTCGCATAATTCCACCAACACCTGTTGCCGCACCTTGATATGGTTCAATAAATGATGGGTGATTATGTGATTCCATTTTAAATACTGCTGCATATCCATCACCAATATCAATAACACCAGCATTTTCTCCTGGACCTTGAATAACCCATGGTGCTTTAGTTGGAAAACCGTTTAAGTATTTCTTACTTGATTTGTATGAACAGTGTTCTGACCACATTGCTGAAAAAATACCAATTTCTACGTAATTTGGATCTCTTCCTAAAATCTCTTTGATATTATCTAATTCCTCAAGTGTTAAAGAGTGTGCTAAAGCTAACTCTTCAAGATTCATCTCTTTTTGCATTGTTTCCCTTGTTTGGTGATTTATTAATCCACAAATAAATATTCTAATTTAAAAAGTGGTGTAGTAATTTATGGCGATTATATCTAAAAAGGTGTTAAAAAAAGTTTTAAAAGTAAGAAGTTAAAAAGAAGAAAGTAGACAGAGGAGCTTACCCCTCTGATAAAATAGAGACTCGATTATTTTTCACTTCAATATAAAGTTCTTTTTTTCCTTCAAATTTATATCTTTTAGTACGATAGAGTTGATCCATCTCAATCTTATACATTTTTTTGTTTATTGAGTTTGGATAAGGCATGATATTGATGTTTGAAAACTTTATTGTTTTATCCTCTTTTTTTAAGAAAATTCTCTTTTTATATTTCTTAAAATCATTAATATTTGCACCATTAGATTTCTTAAACTCTTTTGAATAATATGATAAGTAAGCATCAATATCAGATTTTTTCCAAGCATCTTTCCAATTGAAAATAAAAGAGAAAATAAGGCTCAACTCATCTTTAGAAACATTTTCTATATCATCTTGAGAAATTAAAAGAACCGATTTATCAAAATTAATATTCTTATCAAGTTGTTCTAATTGAGGGTTATCTAAAGCAATACACCCTTTTGTATACTCTTCACGGTCACTATCTAATGGCATACCATGAATCCAAATGCCATGTCCATTTTTCTTTTGAGATCTATCAAAATTATTTGGATAGGAAGTAACCAATGCTAAAGGTCCATAAAAAGAGTCTAGCTTCGTAATTTTTGAAGTTAAATTATAAGCACCCTCTGGTGTTTTTTTATCTCCTTCAACTTTTTTATCCCCCTCTTTTTCTCCAACAATAACATGGTCATCAAGAACTTTCAAAAATTTATTATTCTCTTTTTTATAAAGTCTTAATTTTTTTGTCTCTTTCTCAGTAATAATAACATACTGTTTTGATTCATAATATCCAAATTGCGTATCAATATTACGTAAAAAATCTTTCCAATAAGCTCTGTTTTTTAATACTTCTTCAAGCTGACTTTTAACAGCGTCAATTCCTTGTGTTCGATACAGATTAACTAAATCTGCATTTAAAAAATTACAAACAAGTAATAAAATAAAAAAATGTTTAAACAAGTGCTTTTCTCCGTCTATATTAAGTTGTGCAATTGTATAATATTGCCCCTAATTTTAATATAAAAAGAAGTTTAACAATGAAATTTTTATCATTTTTTTTATTATTTATCAGTTCTGTATATGCAATTGAAGTGGAAAAACTTCCATGGCCCAAAGGAGAGAGCTTTTTAACCTTTTTAGAAGCCAATAAAATTCCTCAAAAACTCTATTATGATTTAGATAAAGAAGCAAAAGAGTTATGTTCAGAAATTACTGCTGGTATTCAATACCAACAACTAAAAGATGAAAAAGGTGTTTTACTACAAGTTTTAATTCCTATTTCAGAAGAGATGCAACTACACGTTTATAAAGAGGAAAATCTTTACAAGTTTGATGTAAAACCTATTGTTTTTGAAGAGCGTACAGAAACCGTTGCTATTCCTATTAAATACTCACCCTATCAAGATATCTTAGACCACACTGGTAATGCAAAGTTAGCCAATGAATTTTTACGTGCCTATTCAAAAAGTGTTAACTTCAGAGGAATGCAACCAGGGAATTATATTGCACTTAAATATAAACAACGTATTCGAATGGGACAATATTATGGAACTCCACAAATTATTTCAGCCATGGTACAAGTACATAAACGTAAATTTTTTGTCTTTAAAAATGAACAAGATGGACGTTTTTATAATGAAAAAGCAAAGAGTTTAACCAGCTACTTTTTTAAAACTCCCGTTCGTTACTCACGTATTTCTAGTAAATTTACCTATAAACGTTGGCACCCAGTTTTAAAACGTTATCGAGCCCATTTAGGGGTTGATTATGCCGCACCTAGGGGGCGACATATTTACGCAGCAGCTGATGGAAAAATTGTTTTTCGTGGAAGAAAAGGTGGTTATGGTAAAGTTATTGAGATTCAACATAAACATGGATACAAAACACTCTATGCCCATCAAAGTCGTTTTAAAGGTGGATTACGTAGAGGGAGCAAAGTTAGAAAAGGTCAACACATTGGTTATGTAGGTAGTACTGGGGTGAGTTCTGGTCCACACTTACATTTAGGACTGTATAAAAATGGACGAGCTATCAATCCTTTAAAAATTATACGTATTACAAAAACAAAACTCAAAGGAAAAGCTAAAAAGAAATTTATTGAATATACAAAAGTGCTTTCAAAAGAGCTTTTAGATACAATTAAATCCAACCCAAAACCTCTAAAACTAGAAAAAATTGATACGAAGACTATTCTAGAAGCTTAGGAGATGTTATGCCTCAAGAAAATATAATTCGAGACCCTCAAGAGCTACTTAAAAGTTTAGAGGAGCTTCACCCAAGTGATATAGCAAACTCCCTTAAAAAAATTGAACAAAAAAGTGAAAATGACTTTATTCACGTTTTACAAAATATTCCTGATGATATTTTAGGTGAGGTTTTACTTGAACTTCCTGAAAACTTAAGAGAAGATGCCTACGAAGAACTCTCAATTGAACAACTAACTGATGCCGTTGATGAATTAGAATCAGATGATCAAACAGATATTATCCAAGAACTTGAAGAGCTAGATGAGCAAAAAGCAAAAGAGATTTTTGAAGGACTTGAAGAAGAAGACAAAGAAGAGATTAATTGGTTAAAACGTTATGATGAAGATGAAGCTGGTGCCTATATGCAAACAGAGCTTTTTTCAGCTCATATCAATGAAAAAATCGGTGACTCCATTGAGAGACTTAGAGCTGCAAAAGCAGAAGATGAACTCGAAAATATTCATCAAGTTTTTATTGTCAATGAAGATAAAGTTCTCTTAGCAACCATTCTCTTAGAAGATTTAATTATTTTTGATTTTAATAAAACCTATGAAGAAGTTATCAATGAACATGAAGAGAATCGATTTAAACCCTACAAGGTGAATGATGATGAACATATTGATGAAGTTGCAAAACAAGTAGAACAATATGATTTAAGTGTTGTTGCAGTTATTGGCTACCAAGGTATGCTAATGGGAAGAATTACTTCAGATGATATCTTAGATGTTATTGAAGAGAATGCAACAGAACAAATGTACCAATTAGCAGGGGTTGATGATGACTTTGAGCATGAAGACAACCTTTATACAACGGCAAAAAAACGAGCCTTATGGCTCTTTTTAAATCTTGGTACTGCTATTTTGGCTTCTATCGTTATTGGTCTTTTTGATGAAACCATTCAAGCCTATGTTGCTCTAGCTATTTTAATGCCTATTGTTGCATCTATGGGAGGAAATGCAGGAACACAAACCTTAGCCGTAATGGTACGTCAGTTAGCTTTAGGTGATATTGATTTAGAAAATGCCAAAGAAGCTGTCAAAAAGGAAGTCTTTATCTCCCTCTTTAATGGACTTCTATTTGCAATAATTATGGGTATTATTGCTTACTTTTGGTTTAATACAGCCATGCTTGGAGTAGTAATTGCGATGTCAATGGTCATTAACCTTTTTAGTGCAGGTTTTTTTGGAGCTTCTATTCCTCTTTTATTAAAAAAGTTTGATATTGATCCAGCCGTTGGAAGTACTGTTCTTCTTACAACTGTTACTGATATTGTAGGGTTCTTTTCATTCCTGATGCTAGCAAAAATAATACTACTATAAAAAACCCATCTTTTTATACATTTGGCATTAAAGAAAAAAACTGCTTACACACGAAAAAAGTTTAAGTCCAAGAATAAAATTTATGAAAGAAGCTTACTAAAGTAAGTGACTGATTAAATTTTACTCTTCAACACAGAAATTTACTAAAAAATAACTTTTGACTATTTATGTAAAGATGGAGCGACGATAGAAAGAAACTCATCTTTTGTTTTTTTATTTTGCTTAAACAAGCCTCGAAGTGCCGATGTAACGGTAGTAGAACAAATTTTTTCAACTCCTCTCATCTCCATACACATATGTCTGGCATCAATAATTACTGCAACCCCTTTAGGTTTTAAATGTTCATTTAAAGCATCACAAATTTGCTCTGTCATTTGTTCTTGAATTTGAAGACGTCTAGCAAAAACATCTACAACGCGTGGAATTTTTGAAAGCCCTACAACTTTGCCATTTGGAATATAAGCAATATGTGCTTTTCCTATAATAGGTAACATGTGATGTTCACATTGACTATAGAACTCAATATCTTTTACTACCACCATTTCATCATTACTACTGGTAAAAAGTGCTTTTTCAATAATCTCTTTTGGGTCTTTAGTGTATCCACTACACATAAACTCATACGCTTTTCTTACACGACTAGGAGTCTTTTCTAAGCCTTCTCTATCTACATTTTCACCCACATACTCTAAAATATTTTTAACTGAGTCTTCAAAAAGTTCCTCTTTATTCATAACTTATCCTTACTGATTTATCATCCCACTCATATTCCATATGGGTGTAAATATTGCTAACATTACCCATAAAACCAATATCATCATCAAGACAAAAAAGAGTGGCTCAATGAAAGATGAAAATCGTTTTATATTTTTTTTAAAATTTTCTTCATATATTATTTCAATTTTTTCAAAACAAAAAATTAAGGTAGAGCTTTTTTCTCCACTATTAATTAAATTTAATGTCACCTCATCAAAAAGCTGTGAGGAGTCAAAAGCATTATAAATAGGCATACCACTTTGTATCTGTTTTGAAATAATTCGTATTTTATCTAAAAGATATTTGTTTTTTAGTAAAAGCTGGGCATTTTCTAGTGCTTCACTAAATTGATAAGAAGCTGATTGAAGGACATTTAAAGCAATAAAAAAATTATAAAGTTGTGAAGTTTTATAAATAGAGCTAAAAAAAGGTACCTTTAAAAGAAGAAACTTATCAACCCTATAAGTAAAGGAATCGTTATGTTTATAAAAATAGTGAAAACAATATAAAAGCAGACAAAAAAAGCCAATTAGAAAAAAAACATACTTAACTAAAAAGGTTTTTACGTACAGCAAAGAAGAGGTATAAAAGGGCAACTGCAAATTATACTGCATAAATACAAACTCAAATTTTGGAATCACATAAATAAAAATAATACTTAAAGCAATCAAAAAAGTAAAAACAACAACAAGGGGATAACTTAAAGCCGATTTAATACGTACTCTATTTTGCTCTTTTAATGTTAATAACTGTGATAATGAAACAATCATTGATGTAAGGTTTCCTTTTAAAAAAGCAATTTTTAAAAATCCAATAATCGTTATATCTAAAGAGTCTTGATGTTTTAAGAGTGCTTCTTCTATTGGTTGTCCACTATAAAGTGTCTCTTTCAAATCATTTAATAATAGTGTTAACGCATGGCTTTTTGTACTCAAAGAAATTATCTCTAAAGCTTCTAAAAAAGGAATATTTGCATGAAGCATAGTTGCCAACTGATTAAAAAAAAGTGCCACCTCTTTTTTAGAGATTCTTTTGTTAAAAAAACTTCTTTTAACAGTAGAAAAAGTTTTTAACTCTACGATGGTATGACTTTTAGAAAAGTTTTCAAGCTCAGACTCTTTTACAAGATAAAACTTCTTTTTACCCTTTTCTTGTACACCTACTTTAAACGTTTTCATATTTTTAAACCTAGAACACTATACACCTCTTCTTTTGTAGTTATACCTTTTTTAATCTTATTTTGAGCATCCTCATAAATAGAGATAAAACCATTTGCTTTAACATAGTCAAAAATCTCTTTGGTACTACGTTGTTTATTAATCATAGAGGCAATATCACTGTTCACACTAAATATTTCACTTAAACTCACTCGTCCATTAAACTTGGTATAGTTACAATCGCTACAGCCTTCAATACAGTCACACTTTTTCAAAACGAGTCGTTGGGCAATAATTGTTTTTAATGTTGCTGCAACAATATAATGTTTCGCTTCTAAATCAAAAAGTCTACTAAGTGTCTCAATACTATCATTCGTATGTAAAGTTGACAAAACAAGATGCCCTGTTAAAGAAGCTTGTAAAGCAATCTGAAGCGATACTTTATCTCGAATTTCTCCAATCATAATCACATCTGGATCTTGACGTAAAATATTTTTTAAAAGAACTTCAAAACTCACTTCTAGCTCTTGATTAACTGCAATTTGCTGAATATTTTTTAACTCATATTCAATGGGGTCTTCAATGGTCACAATCTTTTTTGACTGAGCATCCATGGACTTAAGCATCGAATACAATGTTGTTGTTTTCCCACTGCCCGTTGGACCTGTAATTAAAACTAGACCATGACTTTGAAATAACGTATTCTCTATGGTTGTTAACTGTGCTTGGTTAAATCCAAGTTGTGTTAAAGAGTATTTATCATTGACTGCTTCTAAAACACGCAATACAATTGACTCCCCACACAATGTAGGCATTGTTGATATTCTAAAGTCAATATTTTTTTCATCTAAAATAAGGGAAAAACGACCATCAAGAGGTTTTCTCTTTTGAGTAATATCAAGTGCACACTTTAACTTAATAACAGAACTCAACATTAGATATAATCGTTTATCAAACTTAAAAAATTGTTTTAACTTTCCATCAATCCGAAAACGTACTACCAAACCATCTTTTGTTGTCTCTATATGAATATCACTACTGCGTTTTTGTAAAGCAAAACCTAATAGTAACTCCACAAATCTATTCATATAAATTTGATTGACCTCATTATTAATATAGCACTGTTTAACTAACAAATAAAGATTTAATCTTGTCTCAAAGTCACTTAAATAAAAAAGAATCTCTTCTTTAGAACTATCTATTTTTTTTACAAGCATTAAGTCACTTTCCAAGATGGTATCATCACTTAAGGAAGAGAAAGCAACATAACGATATAACCCCTCATCAAACAAAGGTAAACATAGACCTTTTTTTAATGCCTCAATATCAAACTCATTAACTAAACTATAATCAATTATATAATCATTTATCATTTTCATACCCTACTAACATTAAACGATAAAAGCTACTTTTTAATTTTAAATCAACAAAATTTGACTCTATTTTCACCAATTCATATTCAAAAACATTATCTTTTAATTGATACCACTTCTGATTGATTAAAACAAAGTCTCCAATAACTGCTTCTAGTTGTAAATCATCAACCATTTTAGATTCTATTGGTAGGGATGAACTATTTTTACTATGTAATAAAATAGGAAAAGCAGTGGCTTCTTTGTTCATAAATGAAGAAAAAATAATTTCAAGACTACTTTTGTATTGACCATTTTCTAAACTACTTAACGACATAGACTTAATATAAGAATATTCATTATAATTTTCTATAAAATCAATGAGTTTAAGTAACTTTAATAAAGATGTTGAAACCTGCAATTGCATTGTTTGTTTATCTATTTGTATTTGATGCAGAATTAAACTATTTGTTAATGCGTAATCTTCACTCTTTTTTAATAAATTAATAAGGGATAAGTTTTTATTATTTGAAGAGTTTAAAAGATCAATTTTATTTTTTAAAAGTTCAATACGCTTAATATCTCTACTATCTTTTTCTTCTATTTTTTCTAAATGGTACACTAATGCACAAAAAATAACAAAAGGCATAAAGAAGAGTATTAGCCTCTGTTTAAATGTAATACTATTGAAATAGTCATTAGTCTTTTCGAAAACTTGCTTCAAGAACATATTGGTTATTCCTTTTATCAAAAAAAACTTTTTTTACAACTAGTGTGTACTTATAATCATCTAAAAAATGGTAAAGACTCTTTTTATCATCAGATTCAATACGTAATACAAATAATTCATTACGAAAACTCAACTCTCTTAAACGTAAACTTCTCTTATGCAAACTATTAAATAAATTAGCTAAAACAGACGCCATTTCCATCTTTTTTGTTTTCTCTTTTTTTAAAACTATATACCTTTGTTGTAACTTCTTAAAATAACTATTATCCTCAAAGGATAGTCGCTCTTTTTTTTCAAAATAGAATATTAAAAATAACCCAAGGAGTAAAAATAAAAATAATCCATATTGTATTAATTGTTTATACGAAGTACGAGGGTTTATAAATGTTAAAATTGACATGTTTTCTCTATCATTTGAAAAAGATAGTTTTTTATCAATCTTCAACTCTTCCCTATTTATTTTGAATTGTTTTTCGATAAATAATAAACAATCCTCAGGTGAAACAGAAACATCAAACTTTTTATAATAATAGAGTTTACCCTGATTAAAAAGTACAAAATATATCTTATCAATAAAAAGAGTAATACTAGAAGACATTTCGTCTACATAACAAAAAAATGGTAACGCTGTCTCTTTTTTAAAATAGTAACTTATTTGGTAACTCTTCATTGGCTTAATATAAGTATAAAACAATTGCATATCTTTATGTAACGATATATCATTAAGTGCTAATTGAGTCAAAATAAATTTTTTTAGATTAGATTTTTCAACCTCTTCACTTACAGGAACAATAATATAATTTAAATCTCTAATTAAAATGTAATCTCTCATTTTTTTACTTTAAAAAATTTATTTTATTATCTTAATGCTTAATTTATGTAATTTTATTAAAACTTTTATGAAATTTATTCAAAGTTAACAATTGGTTTATATTCTTCAGATATAATCACTCAAAAATTAAAAGGATAAAAATGAAACTTCTAAAAATATCACTTCTACTTCTACTTTCAAGTGCAATTGTCTATGCATCTAGCATAAGTAATAAAGAGTTGAGTCAACTTAAAGCTTTTACTGATATTAAGGCAACAATTACAGGTAACCAACTAATTGGTAAAAACTTAGATTTATATCTTGTAAAAGGTATTGATGGTACAGGGCGTCCATTTAGTATTGTAACTGATAAAGATGGAAAATATTTAGTCTT
>CAZIES010000038.1:0-19702 GCA_964538295.1 uncultured Arcobacter sp.
TTGAACCAGTTGAATCAATCAGTACAGGCTCACTTGGACTTGACCTTGCTCTTGGCGTAGGTGGTATTCCAAAAGGAAGAGTGGTTGAAATTTATGGACCTGAATCTTCAGGTAAAACCACCTTAACTTTACATGCCATTGCAGAGTGCCAAAAAGCAGGTGGGGTTTGTGCCTTTATTGATGCAGAGCACGCACTTGATGTTGTTTACGCAAAAGCATTAGGGGTTGATATTGATAACTTATTAGTATCACAACCTGATTATGGGGAACAAGCATTAGAGATTTTAGAAACCGTTGTACGAAGTGGTGCTGTTGATTTAGTTGTTGTGGATTCTGTTGCAGCTTTAACGCCAAAAGTAGAAATTGATGGTGATATGGACGATATGCAAGTAGGTGTTCAAGCCAGACTTATGTCTAAAGCACTGAGAAAAATCACTGGTATCTTAAATAAAATGAATACAACCGTTATTTTTATTAACCAAATTCGTATGAAAATTGGTATGACAGGATATGGAAGTCCTGAGACAACCACAGGTGGAAATGCTCTTAAATTCTACTCTTCTGTACGACTTGATATTAGAAGAATTGCAACACTTAAACAAGCTGAGAATTCTATTGGTAACCGAGTAAAAGTTAAAGTAGTCAAAAATAAAGTAGCCCCTCCATTTAAACAAGCAGAATTTGACATTATGTTTGGAGAAGGTATCTCAAAAACGGGTGAACTCATAGATTACGGTGTTAAACTCGATATTGTCGATAAAGCAGGAGCTTGGTTTAGTTATAAAGATGCTAAAGTAGGACAAGGAAAAGAGAACTCAAAAGTCTTCTTAAAAGATAATCCTGAAATCGCCCAAGAGATTGAAGGTAAAATTTTAGAAGCTATGGGTGTCAGTGGCGATGAGTTTATGCCAGTAGATGATAGCGAATAACCAAATTTTTTCTTACTCAATAAAAAATCAGAAGAGTCTAACTCTTTTGATTTTACTTACTAAAACTACATAAAAATAACAACAAACTTTACAAAAGCAAATCAAAAACATTTTTTAGATATAATCGTGCAAAATTATATAAATAATAGGAGACCTACGTGGTATTTATTGATAATATTTATGCAGACGAAGTAATGGATTCAAGAGGAAACCCAACAGTTAGAGCTACAGTTGTTTTAAGTGATGGGACTAAACAGAGTGCTATTGTACCAAGTGGTGCAAGCACAGGGAAAAGAGAAGCTTTAGAATTACGAGATGGTGATGATAGATTTTTAGGGAAAGGTGTTTTAAAAGCTGTTGAAAATGTAAACACTACTATTGCAAATGAACTTATTGGTTTAAGCCCATACAACCAAGCAGAAGTTGATGCAACTATGAAAGATATTGATGGAACAGCTAACTATTCAAATCTAGGTGCAAATGCAGTTCTAGGTGTTTCAATGGCAACAGCACGTGCAGCAGCATCTTCATTAAACATTCCTTTATACCGATACTTAGGTGGAGCAAATGCAATGACTATGCCAGTACCTATGTTTAACATCATTAACGGTGGTGAGCATGCAAATAACTCTGTTGATTTCCAAGAGTATATGATTATGCCAGTTGGTTTTGAAGATTTTAATGAAGGTCTTAGAGCAACAGCTGAAATCTACCAACACTTAAAAAAAGTTATCGATGCTATGGGTGAGTCAACAGCAGTTGGTGACGAAGGTGGTTTTGCTCCAAACTTAAAATCAAACGAAGAACCTATCCAAGTTATCATGGAAGCAATCGAAAAAGCTGGATATAAAGCAGGTGAGCAAATTGCAATTGCATTAGATGTTGCAGCTTCTGAGCTTATTGATGATGAAGGTCTTTACGTATTAAAATCTGAAGATAGAAAAATCACATCTGAAGAGTTAGTAAACTACTATGCTGATTTATGTGCTAAATACCCTATCGTATCTATTGAAGATGGTCTTTCTGAAGATGATTGGGATGGATGGAAAATCTTAACAGACGTACTTGGAGATAAAGTTCAACTTGTTGGTGATGATTTATTCGTAACCAACGCAAATATCTTAGCAGAAGGTATCCAAAAAGGGATTGGAAACTCAATTTTAATTAAACCAAATCAAATTGGTTCTGTTTCTGAGACAATGCTTACTATTAGACTTGCACAACGAAACAACTACAACTGTGTTATGAGTCACCGATCAGGAGAATCAGAAGATGCATTTATTGCAGACTTTGCTGTAGCACTTAACTGTGGTCAAATCAAAACTGGTTCTACTGCACGAAGTGATAGAATCGCTAAGTACAACAGACTTCTTGAAATTGGAGCAGAAATTGGGTATGCTGAGTATTTAGGGAAACAACCATTTTCTAAATAATTTCCATGGCTAAAAAAAGAGACTTAGGCAACGATGTAAAAAAATTTACGCTAATAGCAATATTTTCTATTGCTATTACGTTGTTTCTAAGTTATCATGTGGCAAACTTAATGTTTGGAGTCAACTCCTATGAAGTTTACAGTTCATTAAAACAAGAACGTATGCGTTTAAAAAATGAAATTGTACGCCTTCAACAAAACAATGCATTTTTGCAAAAAGAGTATTTTGAATTAAAAAATCTGGAGCCTGAAGAATGAAAACTTTCTCTATTTTAGTAACACTACTAGTTTTAATTATCAACCTAGAAGCGCGTGAAAATCCTTTTATGCCAACAAAAACCTATCAAGATGAAATGGCAAGAATGATGGAACTAGAAACGCTAGAGAGTGACTACCCACCAGAATTTCAAGATAAAGCTAAAAAAGAGGTTGAAGATGTTAACTCAAAACCTCAACCTGTTGCAAAAACAAAAAAACAACTTGAAGCAGAAGCTTACGCAAAAAAAGCTGCCCAAGAAGCAGCTAAAAAAGCAAAAATGTTAAAAATACAAAAAGCAGCTGCAGCTAAAAAAGCCAAAGAAGAGGCAATGAAAAAAGAGGTTGAAGAATTAGCGATGAAAAAAGCTAAAGAAAACCCAATGATTTATGTTAAAAAAAGAGAAGATATTGTTGTTGATAAAAGAGTTAATATCTTACCATTCATTAATATCGAATATACAAATGATAAACTAACTATTCTCTCTAAATACAATGTATTTAAAAAATTCTACCTAGAAGATGAAAATAAGCTGATTTTAGACTTTAGAGGAAAAACAAAATTTTATACACGTCATTATGACTTGGAATCTAAAAATTTTAAAAAATTTAGTATTGGAAATCATAGAGAAAAACGTTTCTTTAGAGCTGTTATTGTCTTAAAAGAACACCCAGCTAAATACAGCGTAACTTATGATACAAATATGGTATTAGTTACTCTTAACGAAGAAATGGCTCAATAACCTTACCATTATCATTACAATTAATACTTGTAAAATTGACGCTAAAATAAATGCATAGTAATAAAACTGTGTAATACTGTGACTATGATATGCCAAGGTACTTACTGCAATTAAAAGTGTTAATGGCATTGAGTGAGAAAGTCCAAGCATAAAAAACTTATTCCATCCTAAGTCTTTAACAAATAGAAGAGAAGCTACTAATCTAAAGGCAATCATTGCTAAAGCAATCAGTAAAGCTTTTTCAAACAATCCATCATGAAACAGTGCTTCTATTTCAAAAGAAGATCCTACGTAAACAAAAAAGATAGGCACTAACCAACCAAAACCAAAATGTTCTAGTTTAGTAGGTAAGCTTTTATTATGTACTTCAAAATAGGTTTTAATAAATGTTCCTGCAATAAATGCTCCAAAAGCAACTTCCAGTTGTAAATAGACCATCACAGCAATCATAAAAAAGAAAACTGCCATCGAAAGCCTGATATCTTGCTCTTGATGATCTTTTTCAGGCATAAGAAGATTCTTGATTTCAGGAAACCACCAAATTGCATTATGAAAAAGTTTATAAACAATTAAAAGTGCTACCAAGAAGACAACAAAAAGAATCATGGTTTTACTAAATTCCCAACCAAATCCAAACTCTAAACCAGCACTGACGGTTGTTAAAACAACAATTGAAACAATCTCACCAATAAGTCCAACAATAATAGAGAGCTTAATCCACTCCACATCACCATACTCTTTTTTAAGTGCGGCTAAAATACCAATAGAAATAAGCGGCAAGGTAACAATAAAAATCTTACCTAAATTAAAATACAATGTTACAAATATAGAAAGTCCATAAAGAATAGCATTATAAAAAAGAGCTTTTTTAAAAGTGCGAGAAGGAATATTAAGAAGCTTCTTTAAATCAACTTCCAGTCCTGCTAAAAACATTAAGTATAAAAAACCAAGCTCTGCTACGAGTTCAAAAATTGAGTGTTCAACAATTAAACCTAAATAGACAAAAACAGCACCTAATATTATCTCTAATGGGGTGGTAGGAATCTTCGTCACCTTTGAAATTAAAGGGGATGAAAATAGAATAAAAGATAAAGAGATAATAATTAGGACTTCTTCACTCATTCATTAAAGCCTTTTATTCCTTACAATCACGTTCAGCAGTAATATTAAAACCAGCAGCTTCAATTGACGCAATATCATCTTTAGCAGACTTACCTGCCGTTGTTAAATAATCACCAACTACCACAGCGTTTGCACCATGTTCAAAAACTTTATATTGTTCTTCTTTAAACATAACTTCTCTTCCACCAGCAACCATAATCTTTTGAGCACTTGGAATCATTTTTCGTGTTAATTCAATGAGTTCAAAAGCCTCTTGCCTCGAAATAGAGTTTTCAACAATTGGGAGTGCCTCATTGGGATGGAAAAAATTAATTGGAACATTTCGTGGATTTAATGAAGCAATTGATTCTAACATTGATACTCGTTGTTCTTGTGTTTCACCCAAACCAAAAATTCCTCCACATACCAGTCTCAATCCAACTTTATTAACATTTAAACACGTTTGATATCGCTCTTGCCAAGTATGGGTTGTTACAATTTGTGAGTAAAAATCTTCTGCTGTCTCTAGGTTATGATTATACGCATCCACACCAGCCTCTTTTAAAGCCTCTAACTGCTCAACAGATGCTGTTCCATTACAGGCAATAATAATCATACCTAAGTTCTCTTTTTTAACTGCTCGTGCTGCTTCACACACGAAAGCTAAACGTTTATCATCAAGACCTTTTCCTGCTGTTACTAAACAAAAACCATTGGCATGATTTTCTCGTGCTTTTTTTGCTTCTTCAACGATTTGTTCAATCTGCTTTCGTTTATACCGTTCAATATCAGCTTTATATTTAACACTTTGTGTGCAAAATTTACAATCCTCATTACAGGTACCACTCTCAATATTACAAATAGCACATAAAAAAATATCTTTATTTTCTCTCATATTTTATCTCTTTTTTTTCAAATTCATTGTTGTTAAGTTCTTTTGAGTAATAGTTGATTATATACTCATTTTCTTTAATTTCAAGCAACACACACTCTACAAGAGGTTTCTCCCGTGCACACAATTCACCAGGGTTTAAAAACAAGGTTCCATTCTTATAGTCGCTTTCAAACATATGCGTATGCCCAAAAATGACTACATCACTATTGCTATTCATATGAAAAGGCAGATGCATCAATGTAAACGTTACATCTTTTATTTTAAAGTGATAGGGTTCTTTTCGTATATTAAAATCGTTGGAATAGGAGTACAAAGCTCTATCATTATTTCCAAAGACACTTACATAAGGTAAATTGAGTTCTTTTAAGGCTTTAAGGTTTTCAATAATCTCAAAGTCACCCGCATGTATTACATAAGAAGCCCCTTGTTGTTTTAAAAAAGTTAAGGCTTCTTTTGTGTAATCAACCTTTCGGTGACTATCAGATACAACGGCTATTTTCATAACTATTTAGCAGTTTTTGCCGTTGTTTTCTTTGTTGTAGATTTTTTAGCAGTGGTCTTTTTTGTTGTAGTTTTTCGTGTCGTCTTTTTTGCAGGCGCTTTTTTAGCTGCTGTTTTGCTTTTTGGATCTTTAGCAATAATCTCTTGACACGCTTCTAATGTTAAATCTTCTGCTTCTACACCTTTTGGTATTTTAAAGTTTTTTCGTCCCTGTTTTATATAAGGACCATACTGTCCAATAAGTACATGAATTTTTTCTTTTTCAAATACTTTGATAGTTGCTTTAGCTTTAGCCTCATCTATCTCTTTTATCACCTCTAAAGCACGTGGTAATTCAACGGTATAAGGATCATCCACTTTTAATGAATAAAACTTCGTTTTTACTTGTAAATAAGGACCAAATCGACCTATATTTGCTTTAATATCATCCCCATTTGCATCTTGTCCTACCACTCTTGGTAGCGTAAATAAAAACAGAGCCTCTTCAAGGGTAATTGTATCCATATTCAAATGATCTGGAATAGCAACAAACTTTGGTTTCTCTTCATCATCTTTCGTTCCAATTTGAACAAAAGGACCAAACCGACCTACTCGTGCACTCATTGGTTTACCTGAAGCTGGATCTATTCCAATTTCTCGTACTTGAAGATAGTCATTTCTATCAACAGACTCTTCTTTATCTTCTATGGTCTTTTTAAAATCCCCATAGAACTCAAGCATTACTTGTTCCCAAGCAATCTTTCCATCTGCAATTTCATCAAACTCTTCTTCAACACGTGCAGTAAAACCTAAATCAACAATACCAGGAAAATGATCCATTAAAAAACTATTCACTATTTCACCCGTTGGTGTTGGTGTGAGTTTTTTATCTTCTGTTTTAACCACATATTCACGCTGTTGAATCGTCGAAATTGTTGGAGCATACGTTGATGGTCGTCCAATACCCTCAGATTCTAACTTCTTAACTAAACTAGCTTCTGTATATCGCGCTGGTGGTTTTGTAAAGTTTTGCTCTAAATCGAGCTTTTCAAGATTGAGTGTTGTTCCTTGTTTAATCGTAGGTAAGATTTTTTCTGTACTATCAAGAGCAGCTTCTGGATTGTCACTACCTTCGGTATATGCTTTCATAAATCCTGCAAAAACAATACGTTGACCTTTTACTTGAAACTCAAACTCTTTATCTTTTCCTGCTTCAATTTTATACGTCGTATTGGCAATCTTTGCAGGTGCCATTTGAGTTGCTAGGGTTCGTTTCCAAATAAGACTATAAAGTTTATATTGAGCATTATCAACAAAAGCTTTAATATCACTTGGTTTTAATGCAAGATCAACTGGACGTATGGCTTCGTGAGCTTCCTGCGCCCCTTTTGCTTTACTTTTATAGTGTCGTGGTTTTGCTAAACTGTACTCTTTTCCATATTCAGCTTCAATCACCTCTTTAGCTGCACTGGTTGCTACTTTTGAAAGATTTAAAGAGTCTGTTCTCATATAAGTAATTAAACCACCAGTATGTCCAGGAATATTTCCTACATTTCCTTCATAAAGCTGTTGAGCAATAACCATTGTCTGTTTAACAGAAAGCCCAATTTTTCTACTTGCTTCTTGCTGTAAAGTAGAAGTAGTAAAAGGGGCAGCAGGGTTTCGTGTACTATCTTTCTCTTCAATATCATTTAAAACAAAACTTCCTTGATTAATCGAAGACTCTATCGCTTTTGCTTCTGTTTCATTTTTAACTTTGGTTACTTTACCGTTAATCTTTGCTAATTCAGCTTTAAGTTCAGGGTTAATAAAATCTGCTTTAATTTTCCAAAACTCTTCAGGAATAAAAGCTCGTATCTCATTCTCTCTATCCACAATAATTCGTACCGCAACAGATTGGACTCGACCAGCACTAAGACCATACCGCACTTTTTTCCATAATAAAGGTGAGAGTTCATATCCTACTGCTCTATCTAAGATACGTCGTGCTTGTTGTGCATCTACAAGATTTTGATTTACTTCTCGTGGATTATCAAGAGCCTCTAAAATAGCATCTTTTGTAATTTCATGAAAAACAATTCGTTTAAGGGGGTTTTTTTCAATTTTAAGGGCTGGGATTAAGTGCCACGCAATGGCTTCTCCCTCTCGATCCTCATCGGCTGCGAGGTAGATAACTGTCTCTTTAGTGATCTCTTTTTTAAGTTCAGCAATTACTTTTCGTTTATCTGTTGAAACTAAATATTGTGGTTTAAAATTATCTGCAGGATCAAATCCTAACTTTGACTTTGGTAAGTCCCTTACATGCCCCATTGAAGCCATTACTTTATAATCTTTACCAAGGAACTTTGATATGGTTTTTGCTTTTGCCGGAGACTCGACGATCACTAAATTTTTCACTACGTTCTTAACCCTCTAAAATTTTTCGAATTTGAATTCTAACATATTTATATTAAAAGCACTTAAGGTTTAAAATTAAGTTAGAACACTTAATAGATAATCACTTCTGTTTCAAGTTGAATAGAAAATTCTTCATTTACTTTTTGTTGTGCAAGTTTAATTAAGCTTATAGCATCCTCATAGGTACCTGAGCCTAAATTAACCAAAAAATTAGCATGTTCTTTACTAAAAGACATCTCACCTTGGCAAACACCTTTTAAGCCGACTGCTTCTATTAAGCGTCCTGCGGCATCACCGTGCGGGTTTTTAAAACAACTTCCTGCACTAGGGAGTTGGGGTTGATTATCTCGCATTTTTTTAAAAAGCTCTGCTTGAGTTTTAGAATACCCTTTTTCAATATTAAATACAACTTCATAAATAATTGTATCAATATTGGTATGCCGATAAGAGTACTCAATATCCTCTTTTTTTATATATCCCTTGTTTGTTTTAATACTATGAATATAGTTAAAGATTTCCCACTCTTTAAGCCCTGCATTCATTTTCACTAAACCACCAAGACTTCCTGGTAATTTCCCAAGAAATTCTAAATTAGCTAAATCATGTTTTTTAGCATAAGAGAGTAGTTTCCCAGACTTTGTTGCACACCCTACATAAAGCTTATCATTCTCTTGTTTTATATAGTCAAAAGCCTCCCCAAGCACTACAAACTTAGGAGGATTTGGTGAAACCAAAACATTATTAGCTAAACCCAACACTTGGTAATCACAATAATCACCTATCTCATTTACCACCAGCACTTCACTCTTTGGTCCAATACGTAAAGAAGAGTATTTAGAAAAATCAATCTCTTTAAAAAAATTATTCATTATTATTTTGAACGAAGCTTACTATACTCTTGTGGAATTAGAAAATCCTGTGACTTGATAAGACTTTCATAAAAACCATGTTCATACCCTAAAGCATAAAGCTTATCTAACGCTTCATACTGTAAAGCACTCAATTCAATTGAATCATCATTAGCATACAAATCTAAATAAGTATCTAACGTCTTGGCATCTACACGAATCAAATCACGCTCTAGTAACATATCTGAAAGTAGTTTTTTATTACTGTTAGCAACTTTAACGGCATTAATTAAGGTATTTTCATAATCAATCGCACGATTAAGTGGAATTGAGCGTCGCAAACACATTCCTCCAAGAGGTAATGGTAAATCTGGTCCTGCTAATTCTTGCCAAATATCCCACATTTCACGTTCAACTTCTAATTGCTCATCATAGGTTAAAATTGATTCATGAATAAGCACTCCTGCATCAACCTCGCCTTTTAAAACTGCACCCTCTATTTCTAAAAAATTCATATAAGTAATACGTGCATTGGGATAAGCAATTTTAAATAAAAGCGCATTAGTTGTAAACTCACCACTTAAAGCGACTTTGAAATTCTTTTTAAGTTTTGCACCCTTCTTTTTTATAAGCTTTGGTCCATAACCATTTCCAAACGATACTGCTGTTCGAAGCAGTGCGTAATCATCTTTAACAAAAGGGTACAAAGCAAAAGAGATAGCACAAATATCATACTCCCCTTTGAGTGTTGCTTGATTTAGGGTCTCTATATCATCCGCAATATTTGTAAAAACAGTATCTTTTGGCGTCACCCAGCCAAACTTTATGGCATAGTACATAAAAATATCATCAGCATCTGGTGAATGGGCTACACTTACTGTTCTCAAAATAGTTCCTTTATTTCTTTTATAGTCGTGATTGTATCTCATTTGTCTTTATGCTTTGGTTAGTAACCAAAAAACACACCTTTATAAAAGTGTTGCAAAAATTCAGCAAAATTTCATACTAATATCATATTCTAAATTTATAATATGAATAGGTATTCAAAAGGAGAGTTTGTGAAGATTATTTTGCTTGATGGTACAGAACAAGAGTATGTTCAAACAAAACAAATTATTAAGTATTTAAATATCCTTGCCAAAAATAATAATACGACATTAGAGACAATTCAACTTCGAGAAAAACGTATATCACACTGTACAAAATGCCTAATATGCACCAATAAACAAGGTGTTGATCCTGTAAAATGCTTTTTGGAAGATGGTATGGATGAAGTGATTGACCACATTGAAAAAGCAAATACTTACATCATAATAACCGACAGAACCTCGATATTTAAAAAAAATAAACTCTTTAGAAAATTTGCTGCTAGACTTGTTGGATATTACTATAGAGCTACTATAAAAGATATTCCAAGAAGACGTCGTCCAAGTCAAACTAAAAAGGCTATTGTTATTAACTATAATTTATCCAATTTTTTTACCAATGCCAGTTATGAAATAGCAAAATATCATATAAGAAAATCTACAAAAGATATAGGTGCAAAAGTTCTTGATTCACTTCTGCTAACACCGGCTAATACTGATTCAAATAAATGGGAAGATTATGAAGTAAAAATTGCTAAACTCTTCTGCAAACTTTTATAAACTACTCTTCTTTAAAATCTTGTTCAGACTCTAAAATCGCTTTAGAAATAGCATCAACATCAGTTTCAACATTTTTTTCAATATCATTATTCACTCTATCTTGTTTTGTATTATCTAAAGCTTCTTGAGCATTATCTTTAATAACAGCACTCTCTTGCTCTATATTTTTTAAAATATCACCAAAAGAGTCTTCACTCTCAGCAAGAGTATCTGTAACTGCTTCTAAGTCAACATTAGCCTCGTTTTTTGCTAACACATTAGTATGCATTTCACCTTTTATTGGTTTTTTTACTTCAACAGGAACATCTTTTTTTATAGTTGTTTCATTTGGTTTAGCATAAGAAGCACCATCAAAACGCACAAAGCGATTATACTCAATCATACTCGCTAACTCTTGTCCATATAAAGCACCCTTCTCAGAGTATCTATCAAGCTTTTTTACTAAAAGATATGGGTTTTGATGTTGGGTTTCATAATTAAGTCTCTTAAAGGCTTTAAAGGCTTTACTTCGTGAAAGGGTTAAGTAGTAATCTTCTAATGACTCTTTAACACTATCATATTTTTTTAGCCAGATAGTTTTATCACCCCGTTGACTTCCAGCAGCAATTCGCTTATCATTTTTATTAAATGACCAGACTCCAAAGATATTATATGCCTCTTTATAAAAACGCGACGTTCCCCAAGCACTCTCCATAGCACCTTGCGCTAAAGCAATAGATTTTGGGTGAGGTTTAAGCGCAATAAGAAGTTCTTCATTACTTTGCACTTTATATTTTCTTTTTAGGTTAGTAATAATCGTACTTGTTTGATCAATCTGAATTAACTGCTTAACCTCTTTATACTGTTTATCTAATTTACTATAGACTTCATTCAATGCTGGGACCATAATATCTAAATAATTTTGCTTCTTCTTTTGTACACTTAATGGTTTTTTCTTAACTATTTTTTTTACTTCTTTTTTAGGTGTAACATCTTGAATATTTGGCTGAATAATAGGATCTGGCTTTTCCTCTTTTATTTTATTCATTTTGAAAAAATAGTAGCCAATTAA
This sequence comes from uncultured Arcobacter sp., assembly GCA_964538295.1. Classification (GTDB taxonomy): domain Bacteria; phylum Campylobacterota; class Campylobacteria; order Campylobacterales; family Arcobacteraceae; genus Arcobacter_A. The sequence goes on from CAZIES010000038.1 coordinate 11,778, forward strand.
TATTAAACATAATATTCCAACTAGCAATAACCGATGCATAAAAATTTCCTATACTTTAAAATGGACGGTATTATATCAAAAATTGAAGAAAAAGTTGTTTTAGTAGTTTCCCACTCCCTTGGGAGTGGGCTTTATAAAAATATTTTAAAATCCTGAGATTTGTACAAAATAAGAGATAATTGATAACAATGGCTCAATCATAAAGATTGAAATAATTGTTACAATGGCACAAAAACCAACTACTGATTTTGAAATACTTGTTGCATTTGCCATATACTTTACTTCATGCTCTGCATCTTTTAAGAACATATACACAATTGGTCGTAAGTAATAAAATGCTGCAATTGCAGAGTTAATTGCAATGATAATTGCTAATACAAACATCCCTGAATTAACAGCCGCTCCTAAAAGATACATTTTCCCCCAGAATAGTGCAAAGGGAGGGATCCCTGCAAGTGAGAGTAAAAACAGTCCCATGATAGAAGCTGTAAAAGGAGAAGTTTTCACTAATCCTGCATACTTTTCTAACGAGTGGTCACTCTTAAAGGTATGGTAATCTTTATTTCGATTCAACCATAACATTGCAAATCCACCTAAATTTGTCACTAAGAATAAAATCCAATATAAGAACAGAGCAGATGTTGCTTGTGTTGTACCAATAAGTACTGCTGACATCGCAAATCCTGCATTTGAAATTGATGAATATGCGAGCATTCTATTAATATCAGTTTGAAGCAAGGCAATCACATTTGGAACAGTCATTGTTAACACAACAGCACCATATAAAATAGCTGTTACCCAAGCATTATCTGCAGCTACAAAAATCTCAAAGAATCTAAGTGCAACTACAAATCCTGCCATTTTTGGAACGATTGACATAAATCCTGCTAAGACTGCCGTTGAACCTTCATAAACATCTGGAACCCATGTATGAAATGGCACCAGTGACAATTTAAAGGCTAACGCACCTAAGATAAATACTACACCAATCAAAATTAGTGGATAGTTTTCAAAATTTGATGCAACTAAGATTTCAGAAATTTTTCCTAACTCTACCGTACCTGTAAGTGCATAAAAAATCAATGAACCAAAGGCAAAGAAACCAGCAGCTAAAGCACCCATGGTAAAATACTTAATCGCTGCTTCAATTGCATTGTTTCTATTATGCATTGCAATCATGGTATATAAAGCCATTGATGCTGTTTCAAGTCCTACAAAAATAAGAATCAATGAATCTGAACTTACCATAAACTGGAATCCAGCAATCATAAACAAATACAGAGCAAAATACTCTGGATATTGAGTTTCATGGAATCGCTGTTTTGTCATATATAAAAGAGCAAACATAATAGAAGCAATCACAATCACACATTGAGAAAGGATTGAAATCCCATCAACAAGCATCAGATCAAACATTCCTCGTACTGCTCCACTGTATCCCATAAGGGTTCCAAAATCAACAAGGAGGAAAAGAACTGTTAGCATAACATAAAGCGATTTATCTAATTTTTTATTGATTAAATCAATACATAAAATCACCAATGCTCCAACAATTGCCACAAGCATTGGAACAATCGTTCCAAAGTTTAAGCTTGCAAACTCTATAGATACTGCAGGTATCATTTTTTCACCTCCCCAATTGTGTTAGCCCCTATGATTTTAGCCTTAGCCGTAGGTGTTTGAGCTTTAAGCTCCATTACCTGAACAAGTTGGCTTACTGATTTATCAACTGGGTCTAAAATAGGTTTTGGATAAACCCCTAAGATAACCACTAAAGCTACAAGTGGTACAAGAGCAACTAACTCTCGTCCTTTTGCATCTTCAAGTGTTTTATTCTTTTCATTTGTTACTGGTCCAAAAAAAGTCTTTTTGTATAACACTAACATATACACAGCTCCTAAGATAATCGTAAGACCTGCAATAACTGTTAAGACTGGTTGTACTTTAAAGAACCCTAATAATGATAAGAACTCACCAACAAATCCAATGGTTAATGGAAGCCCAACTGAACCCATCAGCATAACCCCAAAGATAACAGCATATTTAGGCATCACTGAAGCTAAACCACCAAACTCACTGATTTGTTTAGTATGCCGCCTATCATAAATGACCCCTACGAGCATAAACAGCGCACCTGATACAATACCGTGAGAAATCATTAAGAAGATTGAACCCCCAATACCTTCAACATTAAGGGCAAATATACCTAAAATAATCACACCCATATGTGAAACCGATGAGTAAGCAATTACTTGTTTCATATCCTCTTGTGCATAAGCAACCATGGCGGTATAAACAATAGCAATCAAGGCTAAGATTGCCATTGGTACTACTAAGTATGATGACGCATCAGGAAAGAGTGGTAAACTAAATCTAATAAATCCATATGTACCCATTTTAAGCAGAACCGCAGCTAAGATAACCGAACCAATTGTTGGTGCTTGACCGTGTGCATAAGGAAGCCACGTATGAAATGGAAACATTGGAACTTTGATGGCAAATCCTGCAAAGAAAGCTGCAAACAAAATAAGTTGCATATCAAATGGCAGCAGTAACATATTCCAATCAGTGATCGCAAATGACCATGTTCCTGTTGTTGCATAATAAACATACCCAAGGTATAACATACCAACAAGCATAATTAAAGACCCAATAAACGTATATAAGAAGAATTTAATCGCTGCATAAATACGTAAGTTTCCACCCCATGCTCCAACGATGTAAAGCATAGGTACTAATGAAAGTTCCCAGAACAAATAGAAAACAATGGCATCTAAACATAAGAAAACTGCAATCATTGTCATCTCTAAGAATAACACTGTGATAATCAGATTCTTTAAATCTCTCTTTTCAGTTAATCCAATGATAGAAATCATTGTCATAAACGTTGTCATTAAGACTAAAAATAAAGAAATACCATCAATACCCACTGCATAGTTTACTCCATAGGATGCAATCAATGGCATCACTTCTGTAAACTGAAATCCAGGATTATTTGTATCAAAGGCACTCCAAAGTACGATACTTAATATAAATTCAATTGCAGTAACAGTAATACCATACATTCGAATTGAGTTTTTATCTACTAAGAAACCAATCGCTGCTGCAAGTGCTGGAAAAAATATTAAAATTGATAAAATGTGTTCCATGCTTTTAACTCCTTACTTCAAAAACCCAAGTGCAACACTTAGCACAAGTAAAATTGTAATACCAATCACCATCGTTCGTAATGCAGTAGAAAGATTGGCACTTTGCATTGCACGTGCTTCCTTTCCTGTTGCATAAATAAATTTTGCAATACCATCAACAATCGTATCAACAATTTTAAGATCAATCTCTTTCCATGCAAATTTAGACATTGCTAAATATGGTTTAAGAAGAACATTATCAATAATATGTGGCATATAGTATTGGTTTGCTAACAGTTTATAGAACCATCTATCTTTGATGGCTTCACTGTAGTAGCCACCATCTTTTTTGTGTTTAAATACTGCAAAAGCAATACCAAACAGAGCAATTCCAAGGGTCACTGCAACTAATGTCCAGAACGTCGTTGAACTCACATGAATATCAAGTGCAGGTAACTGTTTTTCAATCATTGAAATAAACGCTCCTTTAAATGCTCCTGCAACCACAGCTAAAATAGCAAGTGGTGTCATTGCTGCAATTACAAATGGGTAGGTTTCATGTGGATGATAACCAAACTTTTTGAAGTTCTCTTCCCCATGGAAAACATACATCACTAATCTAAATGAGTAGAATGCGGTTAACCCTGCTGTTATCCAAAGAACCGCCCAAATGATATAAGCGTGTGTTCCAAAGGCAACTTCTAAAATTAAATCTTTTGAGAAGAACCCAGATAGCGGGAAAATACCTGCAAGTGCCACTGAAGCAACGGTCATAATAATTGACGTTCCTTTCATGTGTTTATGCAATCCACCCATATTTTTAATATTGATTTCATCATTAAGTCCATGCATTACATTTCCAGCTCCCAAGAACAGAACTGATTTAAAGAAGGCATGCGTTGCTAAGTGGAACAGTGCCACCCAATACGCCCCAAGACCAGCTGCTACAAACATGTACCCTAGCTGAGACAGTGTTGAGAAAGCAATGATTTTTTTGATGTTTGTTGCAACCAGTGCCATTGATGCTGCACCAATAGCAACAAAAGCACCAAGACAAGCAATAAAATATCCAACTTCAGGAACAACAATAAAAATTTCATTGGCTCGAATAACTAAATAAACCCCAGCTGTTACCATTGTTGCTGCGTGAATCAATGCAGAAACAGGTGTAGGACCTTCCATTGCATTTGCAAGCCATTGGTTAAATGGAAATTGTGCTGATTTACCCATTGCTCCAATAAAAAGAAACGCAGCAATGGCAACAATTAACCCACTTGATAGGGTATCAATTTGAGCAAATACCACATCATATTGTAAACTTCCTAGATTCCAGTAAATTAAGAATAACCCGATAAGCATACCTAAATCCGCAACTCTGTTAGTAATAAACGCTTCGTTTGCGGCAAAACCTGGAGAGATTGAAGAAAACGGTGATAGTGTTGAAAATGGTGATTTATAAACATCATCTGTTTTAGGTTGATCTGCTTTGTGGTACCAAAACCCAATTAATCCCCAAGAACACAATCCAACACCTTCCCATCCAATAAATAGACCTGCAAAGTTATCTGACATCACGAGAATCATCATTGAGAATACAAACGCTGATAACCATGCAAAGAATCGGTTAAATGATTTATCATGATCCATGTACCCAATAGAGTGAATATGTACCATGGTTGATACGATTGTAACAACACACATCATGGTTGCACTTACTTGGTCAACAACAAACCCAAATGGAATATTTAAATTACCAATAACAATCCAATCCATAAGTTTTACATGAACTACTTGTCCTGTACTATAAATATCAAAAAGAAGTGCTAAAGAAGCGATCATTGACACAGCAAGCAGTGCTGAAGTAATAAGTCCTGTAAAAAGTAACTTTGGTCGCATTGAAAAACATGCGGCGATTAATGAACCTACAAGAGGTGCGAAAAGTGCAACGTATAAATAAGCTTCCATTCTCTACCCCTCCATGCTTTGTAATGTATCAAGGTTAATTGTATTTTTACGTTTGTACCAAACAATTAATAACCCAAGTCCAATTGCAACTTCACTTGCTGCAATTGCCACAATAAAGAATGCAAACATTTGACCTGTCAAATCCCCATAAAACTTTGACACGGCTGCAAGTCCAACATTAACAGCATTTAACATGATTTCTGTAGAGAAGAAAAGCATAAGAAGATTTTTTCTTCTCATTACCCCTATCATCCCTATAGCAAACAGCACTGCTGAGAGAATTAAATATGCGTTTAAACTCATTTGTCATCCTTTTGTGCTTCTTCTTGTGCCTCTAAAGCATCAATCTCTTCTTCACTTAATTCACTGTAAGAAACATCCATTTTCTTACCAGCTAAGATAATTCCACCAATCATTGCAACAAGAAGCATCACCGCTGCAACCTCAAATGGAACTAAATATTTTGTAAATAAAACAACTCCAACATCTTGTGTATTACCCCACTCTGGATGTACAGGATACTCTGCAATAACATTTGTACTCACAATTGGTGCAACAAAAATAAGTACAATCACTAACGCAGCAACCCCAGATAATAAAAAGACTAACTTAGGATTTTTAATCTTCTCTTCAACCGTTGATAAGGAGTCAAAAAACATCATACCAAAGGCATAAAGTGCCATAACCGCCCCTGTATATACAACGATTTGAACAACACCCAAGAAATCCGCATCTAACAAGAAGAAAAATGCTGAGATAAAAATCATACCCGCTGCAAGTGCAGATAATGCATAAAGTGCATTATTTGTAAATACAGTAATACTAAACATCACAATCGTCAAGATTGCGAATAGATAAAAAGCAACTATTTCAAACATCATCTCTCCTAATATTCCAGTGGCGTTTTTTTGATTTTTTCATCTGCATCTGGAGATACAGCACCAAAACCAGGATACTCTTGTTGAGCAGCAAGTTTATCAAGTGGAGTGAGTAAATCATCTTTAATTACAAAGTGTGCGCGTTGTTCACTTGCATTTTCATATCGTCCACCATGAACAATTGCAAGTTCTGGACACACTTCAGCACAGTACCCACAAAAGATACATCGACCCATATTAATACTGTACTCCAAGACCTCTTTTCGTGAATTTTCATCAATCTTAGTATCCAATCGAATACATTTAGCAATACAAATTTTTTCACAAAGTCCACATCCAATACATCGGTTTTCACCAGATTCCATCAGACCTAACAACTTATGTACAGCTCTATATCGTGGTCCTATTGGCATTTTTTCTGCAGGGTATTGAACGGTATGCATGTTATCTTTAAAGAGTGCCTCAGTCATCATTTTCATAGTAATTCGTAAACCACCAAAAAGCTCACCCTTAACTGATCTGCTCATTACTTGTTTAAAAGCACTCCAACCAGTTTTTGGATAATCATCTTCTTGAACAGTAACATAGTTACCTTGACCTACATTTCTGTCTTTAAATTCTTCTAAACTCATCCAATACTCCTAAAACATCATCACAAAACCAGTGATAAGAATATTAATCACTGCTAATGGCATAAGTATTTTCCAACATAACCACATCAATTGGTCAGGTCGAACATGTGGCCATGAAGCTCTTGTCCATAAGAAGAAGAAAATCAGACACATAACTTTAAGTACAATCGCTAATCCACCAGGGATAAACCATAAATCATTAAATCCACCTAAGAAAGTTAATGAAATTAAGAAACAAATCGTAAAAAGGTTAGCATATTCACCAATGAAGAACATCCCCCATCGCATACCAGAGTACTCTGTTGCATATCCTGCAACAAGTTCTGCCTCGTGCTCAAGTAAATCAAATGGTGTTCTATTTGTCTCTGCAAATCCTGCAATCACAAACAAAATAAAGGCTACAGGTTGATAAACTACCATCCAATAATTATCTAACTGATAATTATTTAAATCAATCAGAGATAACGAACCAACTATCATAAGTGGTGGCAATAATGCAAGTCCTGATACAACTTCATATGACAGAAGTTGAATTGCTGTTCGAGCACCCCCAAGTAGTCCCCATTTATTCGCACTACTCATACCTGCTAAAAGTGGTCCATACAGTCCAATAGAAGCCACACCCATTACAAATAAAATACCTACATTCACATCTGCAACTATTGGTCGTACAGTGTAACCAAAAAGTTCAAACTCTGGGAAGAAAGGAATAGCAGTCATTGCAATAAATGCTGTTGCTGCGGTGATAATTGGTGCTATCATAAATACAGGTTTTGCTGCATTTTGTGGAATAAAATCCTCTTTTGTAAAAAGTTTAATTCCATCTGCTGCTAACTGTAAAAGACCATAAGGTCCAACATTTGTTGGTCCCAATCTTCGCTGCATAAATGCTAAAACTTTTCTCTCAATGTATGTCGTAAATCCTGCAAGGGCAGAAAAGACTGCCAAGATAATCACAACTTTAACAATGGTTTCAATTATAATACTTGTTTCCATATTACGCCTTTTTTACGATTGCCGCATTATATCGGTAAGTTCCAAAGAGTGCTTTTGTCTCTAAATCTTTTTGGAAAGTTGAAACATAAGCAATATCTCCATCAATTTGACTATCTACATAAACAGTCACATCAACTGATACATCATTTGCTAAGATAGTTGCTTTATCACCTTGAGCCATACCTAGCTTTTCAAGCATTGACGTAGAAACAAATAGTCCTGATTGTAAATCTTTGGCAAACTCATGAGCAATTGCTGTAAATTCATTAAACTGATTCATTGGATTTGCTCGGTAAATCACAATCTCTTCTTCGGCACACTCAATT
>CAZIES010000039.1:0-19399 GCA_964538295.1 uncultured Arcobacter sp.
GATTGAAGATTTAGCCAAAGCAAAAAAGGGTATGCGGGTTTTACTTAATGGTATTAATGGATCAGTTGGTACTATGGCAATTCAGTTGTGTAATTATTTAAATTTAAAAGTGGATATTGTTTCGCGTAAAGAGTATGTTACGATGTTTAAAGCTTTTAATTATGATAATTTTTATGAGAGCTTAGATGAGGTTTCAAATGAAAACTATGATCTTATTTTTGATGTGGCACATATTTGGAGTCATGCAACTTCTCAAGAGAAATTAACACTAGAAGGTGTCTATATTACAACCAATCCTATGAGTGATGTCTTAGGATATGGGTTATCTGTTTTATCTCCTAAAAAAAGTAAATTTTTACTTCTTTCTAAACCCAAAGAATCTTTATACAAACGTTTTTATGAACTAGTCAGTACAGGTGAATTTAAAGCAGTTATTGATAGTGAATATAAACTAAAAGATATTAAAGAGGCTTTTGAACGTTTTAGCAAAAAAGGTAAGTTTGGTAAGGTTGTGGTGACTGTTCCATAACCTATTTAATACTGGGGAACATGGGCTCCATTGAGTATGAGTATCTCTTGCCCTTCTTTACTAATTTTTGTCATATTCCACATGGGTTCAAAAGTGAGTTCAACACTGACTTCATCAACTTGGGGAACACTAAGGGTTACATACTTAACTTGTGAAAATAGCGTATCTGCAACTGGACAACCTGGACTAGTAAGTGTCATGGTTATAAAACAAAAGAGATATTTACCACGTACCTCAAACTCAATTTTATAGATTAATCCTAAGTCATAAATATTAACAGGAATTTCTGGGTCGTAAACATTTTTTAATCGTAGAATAATCTCTTCTTTGATTTTTTCTAAGTCATATGTAGCCATATTAGACTCCTTTGCACTCTTTTGCATAGGTTTTGATTTTTTTTATCATTCCCATGACACCACTTTGGCGGTTTGGGGTGATGACTTCACTAAGTTCAAGTTCATATAAAATATCCACATCTGTTTTTATAAGCGTATCAACAGTTTGATGGGAAAAAATATCCAAGATTAAAAAGACTAATCCTTTTACAATCATGGCATCACTTGTCCCTCTAAAAGATAAAAGCTCGTCATTTTTTTCACATACTAACCAAACTTGGGAAGTACATCCATGCACAATATTGGTTGGTATTTTCTCTTCTTCTTTTAACTCAGGAAGTTTTTTTCCTAAATCAATTAAATATTCATATTTTTGTAGTTCATCATCAAAAAAATCTAAATTTGTTTTATATTCGTGAACTTTTTCTTCAATCGTCATTTTTTTCCTTTTAGCTGTTGCCCTTACGTAAGCATTTGTATTGCTTTGTTGAGTGCTTTGATAAATTTATCTATATCTTCTTTTGTATTATATAGGGCAATACTTGCTCGAATTGTACCTTTGATTTGTAAAGCTTGCATAATTGGTTGGGCACAATGATGTCCTACTCTTATGGCAATTTTTTGTTTATCCAATAAAATTCCAATATCATCGTGATTGATTCCTTTGATATTAAAACTCTTACTTCCTATAGCATTGTTGGTATTATTATAAAGTTCTATATTTTTAATATTTAAGAGCTTTTTATGTAAATAGCTGTAAAGTTCATGTTCATGTTTTTGTAGGTTTTCATAACCTATATTTTCTATATATGACAGTGCTGCTCCAAAACCAATGACACCTGCAATATTTTGAGTACCAGCTTCAAATTTATATGGACTATCTAAAAGCGTACTTTTTTCAAAAGTTACCTCATGAATAGTTGCACCTCCCGTTTGGTAGGGCTTTGTTTTTTGAAGATATTTTTCTTTGATATAAAGTGCTCCAATACCCGTTGGTCCAAAGGTTTTATGTCCTGAAATACAATAAAAATCCACATCTAAGTCTTGCATATCAACAGCAAAGTGCACTAAGCTTTGTGCCCCATCTACCATAACAATAGCACCGTATTGATGTGCTAATTGAGTAATTTTTTTTATATTATGAATCTTTCCAAAGGCATTGGATACATGAGTAATACTAACAAATGAATTTGGGTTGCTTTGAAGAAGTTCTTCAAAATGCTCAAAGTCAAACTCAAGGTTCTCTTTGTAATTTACAACCTCAAGTCCTTTGTGTAAACTTCTTCCTTGCATGTGCCAAGGTACAATATTAGAGTGGTGTTCTAAAGAAGAGATAATTACTGTATCAAACTCATCTTTAACAAAAGCGTCAGCTATAAAGTTAATACTCTCTGTAACACCTTTAGTAAAAACAATACTTTCAACACAGGAGGCATTAATAAAAGATTGAATCTGTTTGCGCACCTTTTCAAAGTTGGTGGTTGCTTTATTCGCACTTCCATGACTGCTTCTGTGAGTATTTGAGCAGTAGTGCGTATAAAATTCTGTAATAGCATCAATAACTACTTGGGGTTTTTGTGTTGTTGCTCCATTATCTAAATAAGTAATATCACTATTTTTAAAATAGGGAAAATCTTTTTTATACATAATTACTCCTTTTTAAACTTAGGATAAACTCCTTTATAATTGGGGATGAAATTTTATCATACACTTCTGCTTCAAATGCTTTAAGAAGAATCTCTTTTGCTTCTTTTTCATTAATACCACGGCTTTGCAGGTAGTAAAGTTGCTCTTTATCCAAACTTCCAACTGTTGCTCCATGGCTAGCTTTGAGTTCATCAACCAAAATTTCAAGATGAGGTTTTGCATAAATAGTTGCATCATCACTGAGTAAAATGGTTTTAGAGTTTTGATAGGCTTCAGAGTTAGGTGCATTTTTAGTCACAATTGTTTTTGCTTTAAAAATTGCTTTTGAGTTATCATGTAGAATATGTTTAATATCAATATTACTATAACTATTTTGATTTTCATGAACACTCATAATGATATTTGCCATAAATGAGTTTTTATAAAGATTGACAAGACCATTAAAGTTAAGCGTACTATTTTTAGAATCTAAAAGGTTTTCCCATAAGTTAAGATGGTATGAGTTACTAATTTCAAAGGAAAAGATATTAAATTGAGCTTTTTCTTGCATGGAAGTAACATTATTAAGCACTAAGGCATTCTCGCCCATATCTTGGTCTTTATAATAGTTCAAAATAGCATGTTCTCCTAGTTTAAATGTTCTGTTAATATTGGCAAAGGAGTTACTAGTATTGGATAAAAAGACATCAATAATTTCAGCTTTTAAATAGTTATCTACTTTTATTTTTAAAGAGTTAGGATAAAAGGTTTTATCTTCAGTGTAGACATTTATAAGTACGAGGGGTTCTGCTAATTCTTTAGTAATATGTAAAACTTCAGTGGTATCTAAAAAACTTTCACTTAAATAGTAAAGTGCATTATTGGTTTGCACAAACTCTTTTTTTTCATTTTTAATCTCTACCCCTATAGGTAAATTAGAGTAGTGAACAATGATTTTGTCATTGATAATATATAAATAGTAAAAGTTTTTGGTATCAAATTGATGATTTAAATCAGCAACGATTTTAGGTAGTTCAACATTAAACTCTTTGTTAAAAAGAGGTTCTAAATCAATATTTCTAAAATCTTCACTGTTTTTTGTTGGAAGATTTAGTGTATTTAGTTTTGAAAAACTTTTATAATCTTTGACATATTTTTCAATATTTAAATCATTAATTTTCATCGTTGATTCCTAATCCTTCATACCCTTTTTCATCGAGCTCTAGGGCTAATTTATAATCACCTGTTTTGATAATTCTACCATTTGATAAAATATGAACAAAATCAGGTTTAATAAGTTCTAATAGTCTATCATAGTGTGTTATCATTAAAACTGAACGTTTTCCATCTAACATAGAGTTTATTACTTGGGCAACAAGTTTTATAGCATCAATATCAAGTCCAGAGTCAATTTCATCAAGCATAATTAAATCAGGTTCAAGTAATAGTAACTGAATGAGTTCATTTCGTTTTTTTTCTCCTCCACTAAAGCCATCATTTAGATTACGTTTGAGAAGTTGGTAATCAATATTGAACTTAGTGCTTTTATCTTTGATTAGTTTTAAAAACTCCATTGCATCCAAAGGCTCTTGTTTGTTGTAATCACGTTTTTCATTAAGGGCTGTTTTTAAAAAGTAGTTGTTATTAACTCCGGGAACTTCAACGGGGTTTTGAAAACTTAAAAAAATACCTTCATTAGCTCTTTCATTGACATTTAAATCAAGAAGGTTTTTGTTTTTATAGGTAATATTCCCCTTGGTAATTTCACAATCATAATGGTCACTAATTGTTTTGACCAATGTGGATTTCCCCGCACCATTTGTTCCCATAATAACGTGAATTTCACCCTCTTTAATTGTGAGGTTTAAATTTTTCAAAATAGTTTTTTTATCAATTTTTACATCTAAGTCTTTAATTTCTAACATTTCTATTTCCTTTAAAAATGTTCCAAGTTGGTGCCTTTAAAATAGTATTTGAAAGGGTACCAGATTTGAAGGGAACCTTTTTTACTTTATAATTTCTTTTAACATGATTTATAAAAAATCATTAAAGAAACAAACCCTAAAGAGGATAACGAGTTATCCTTTTTCTTATTTTAATTAACATTATCCAACACTACCTTCTAATGTTAGGTCTAAAAGTGCTTTTGCTTCAACTGCAAACTCCATAGGTAACTCTTCAAGTACCTCTTTGCAAAAACCATTAACAATCATTGAAATACCATTCTCTTCACTTAAACCCCTTTGGCGTATATAAAAGAGTTGTTCATCAGATATTTTTGATGTGGTTGCTTCATGCTCTACTTGTGATGAGGCATTTTTAACTTCATGATAGGGGTAAGTATTAGCGCTACAATTACTACCAATAAGAAGTGAATCACACTGGCTAATATTACGAGCATTGTGTGCTTTTTTACCAATACGTACTAAGCCTCTATAGGAGTTGATGCCTTTCATGGCTGAAATCCCCTTTGAAATAATAGTTGATTTAGTATTTTTCCCCAAATGAATCATTTTTGAACCGGTATCAGCTTGCTGTGCTTTTGAAGAAATAGCTACTGAGTAAAACTCTCCTACGCTATTATCACCTTTAAGTACACAACTTGGATATTTCCAGGTTAATGCTGAGCCTGTTTCAACTTGTGTCCAAGATATTTTAGAGTTATCTTCCTTACAAAGTCCTCTTTTTGTCACAAAGTTTAAAATCCCACCTTTACCCTCTTTATCACCAGGGTACCAGTTTTGAATAGTGGAGTATTTAATCTGCGCATCTTTTAAAGCAACAAGTTCAACAACCGCTGCATGAAGTTGCCTTTCATCTCGACTTGGAGCTGAACACCCTTCATTATAGGAGACATAACTTCCTTGGTCTGCAATAATAAGTGTACGTTCAAATTGTCCTGTATTTAAAGCATTAATTCTAAAATAAGTGGAGAGCTCCATGGGACATCTAACCCCTTTGGGAATATAGACAAAACTACCATCAGTAAAAACAGCACTGTTTAAACAGGCAAAATAGTTATCACCAACAGGCACAACTGAACTTAAGTACTCTTTTAAAAGCTCACTGTGTTCATTGGCGGCTTCTGAGATGGAACAAAAAATTATGCCTAACTCTTCTAACTCTTTTTGAAAAGTAGTTTTCACTGATACTGAATCAAATACTGCATCCACAGCAATACCCGCTAACATCTTTTGCTCTTCAAGAGGAATACCAAGTTTTTCATAGGTTTTTAAAATCTCTGGGTCAACTTCATCCAAAGAGTTTGGGGCTGCTTTTGGGGCACTAAAATAGGAGATGTTTTGATAGTCTATTTTTTCATAGCGTAGGTGTGCCCAATTGGGTTCAGTCATGCTTAACCACTTTTTAAAGGCTTTGAGTCTAAAGTCTAAAAGCCATGAGGGTTCATTTTTCTTTTTTGAAATAGCTTTAATCACATCTTCATTTAAACCAACAGGAAAGGTATCACTCTCTACGAGGGTTTCAAAGCCTAATTTATACTCTTGAACAATTACTTTATCTAATGTATTGTTATTACTCATTTTTCCCTCCAAATAGTTAAGGGGTTTAAATAGGACAAAAAAAGTCCTATTTAAGAAACTATAACATGAGAAGTTTAAAAAAAGTTGAAAGGATTTAATTAATAACTTTTTATATTTTTTTCAAGCTGTGAAGCATAGTATGAAATAGGGTAGGTTAAAAGTAAATATCCTATAGCTAAAGGGATATAACTCTCTAAAGTTGAGTAAGTATAAGCATTAACTTCTTGTGCATTCATTGTGAATTCTGATATTGAGATGATAGATAATAAAGAAGAGTCTTTAATAATAGAAGCAAATTGACCAGCTAAAGCCGGTAACATTCGTTTAAAAGCTTGTGGAAAAATTACATAACGATACATTTGCCAGTTAGAAAGTCCTAAAGCTTGGGCTGCTTCATATTGCTCTTTTTCTACTGATTCTATAGCAGCTCGGATGATTTCACTTACATATGCACCAGAAAATAGAGCTAAAATAACAACACCAACTACATAACGATTATCGAGTCCTAAATTATTGGCAAAGACATAAAAGAAAATAAGAATTTGCACTAACAAAGGTGTCCCACGTATGATTTCGATATAAAATCGTGAAAAAAAGCGAAGTAGTATAAATTTTGAACTTTGTCCATAAGCGAAAAATAGACCAATGACAAAGCTTAAAATGAGTGCAAAAAATGAGATAACGATGGTCATTAAAAAACCATCAATAAATTTTTGTTTATAGGCTAAAACACTCTCCCAGTGAAAATCGTAGGCAACATTTGCAAACATTACGTAAAAAGTGATAAATGTTAGTAGTGCTAAAAGAAAAAGGTTAAAAAGATAGATTTTTTTATTCAGAGTTTTAGGTTTTTTATAACCTAACTCTTGAATAAAATAGTTCTTTAAACTGATACTTAACTCCTAAAAGAAAAATGGAATATTAAGTTCATCAAAGGTTTTACGCGCTTCATTTAAATATTTGTATGAAAGCTCATCAAAAGTGCCATCTTTTTTAGCTTGCGTGATAAACTTATCAATTTTACCTTTTAAAATTGGTTCATTTTGACGCAGTGCGATTCCCCAGTATTCAAAATCTTTTTGAAATGATTTGAGTAATGGAACGGTTGTATCTTTATGCTTAGACCAGTTTTTATAAATAGTAAGTTGATCATAGATAAATCCATCAGCTTTTCCTTGAACCACTTCTAACACACATGCATTCTCTTTATCAAAAACTAAGATATTTGCATTGGGTAAATTGTCTTTTGCATAGATATGTCCTGTTGAACCTTTTTTAACTGCAATAGTTTTACCTTTTTGATTTAAATCCATAATATCTTGCACCTCTGATTGTTTGTTTGCTAAAACTGCCAGAGATGATTTTGCATAGGGTTGTGAAAAACTGATTGTTTTTGCACGCTCCTTTGTAATTGTCATAGAAGAGATAATAATATCCACTTTTTTTGTTTTAAGTGATGGAATAAGCCCATCCCACGCAATATTTTCAATTTGAACCTCTTTTCCTAATGCTTTTCCTAACGCATAGGCTAAATCAACACTTACTCCTGTTGGAACTCCATCTTTGTCACTCATTTCAAAAGGAGGATACGCTAACTCCATTCCAACTTTTAGAATATTTTTATCTTTTGAAACTTCTTGGTTTCCACATCCAGTCAAAATTAGTCCCATAACAATTAATAAACCAGTGATGATTCTGTTCATTCTCTTTTCCTTTATTTTTATAGGCGTATTATAGTCATTTGAAAGATAATTTTCTATTAAGTAAATGTTGATTTTTAAGTATATTAGCAAACGAATTCAATTTGTCATATGTTACTTTTTGGAATAAAAGAAAGGTAAATTTTTTAATTAAGACAAATTTTATCCTATTTCGTTTATAATTCGACAAACATTTGATTATATGGGCTTTTTGAGACTCATTATCAAAATATAAAACAAAGAATTTTACCTCTTTTTTTAGGAAATAGTTTCGTCAAATAAAAGTTGTAAAACATAGGATAAAAACATATGGAAGTATATTTAGACAATAACGCAACTACAATGGTTGACCCAGAAGTTTATAAAGCAATGGAACCATTTTTTTGTACTATTTATGGAAACCCAAACTCTCTTCATAAATTTGGAGCAGGAACACATCCAAAAATGGTTGAGGCATTAGATTACCTTTATGATGGTATTAATGCAGCCGATGAGGATGACATTATTATTACTGCTAATGCAACGGAAAGTAATAATGCAGTACTAAAAGGTATTTGGGTTGACACAATTTTAAATGGAAACAAAAACCATATTATTACAAGTGAAGTAGAACACCCATCAATTACAGCAGTGTGTAAATTTTTAGAAACACAAGGGGTAAGTGTGACCTACTTACCTGTAAATGAAGAAGGTGTTCTAGAAGCAAGTAAAGTAAAAGAGTTCATTAAAGAAGATACTGCGTTAGTATCTATTATGTGGGCAAACAATGAAACGGGTAAACTTTTTCCAATCAGAGAGATTGGTTCTATTTGTAAAGAAGCTGGAGTTCCTTTTCATACTGATGCAACACAAGCTATTGGTAAAGTACCAGTAGATGTTCAAGATTGTAATGTTGACTACTTATCATTTTCAGCACATAAGTTCCACGGACCAAAAGGTGTTGGTGGACTTTATGTAAAAGCTAAAAAAGCTTTAACTCCACTACTGCATGGTGGTGAGCAAATGGGAGGGCATCGAGCAGGAACAGTTGATGTAGCTTCTATGGTTGGTATGGGATTAGCAATGCATCTTGCAACAAAACCTGAAGCTTTAGCGTTTGAAAATACAGAAGTTAAACGACTTCGAGATAAATTAGAAAATGCAATTTTGGAAATCCCTGAAACTATTGTTATTGGTGGAAAAGATAACCGAACACCAAACACAACCCTTATTTCTATTAGAGGTGTTGAAGGTGAGTCAATGTTATGGGATATGAACCAAAAAACAATTGGAGCTTCAACAGGAAGTGCATGTGCGAGTGAAGATTTAGAAGCAAACCCAGTTATGAATGCGTTTGGAAGTGATAGTGAATTAGCACATACAGGTGTAAGATTTAGTTTAAGTAGATTTACAACAGAAGAACAAATAGATTACGCGATTGAAGTGGTTAAAAATGCAGTAAATAGATTACGAAATATTTCAAGTTCATATGCATACACTCCAAAAAATCACGAATCACAATTATAAGAGAAAGAAGAAAATAAAAGGCAACTCGTTGCCTTCTTTAGAGTTTTTGCAGGTGTGGATTCACTTGCGTTCATGCTACTTTTTATAAATTGTGTAAAAAAGTAGATAGATAAAAGATATAGGTCCCTTTTATAAATGGGACATTTTAAAAGGAAATATAAATGGCTAAAAATGATTTAATTACCGGTTCAATTTGGGATGAATATTCAAATCAAGTTATTAGAAGAATGGATGAACCAACACATCAAGGTGAAATTACTGAAGAGATGGCACAGCAAATGGGTGGTAAGTTAATTGTCGCTGATTTTGGAGCTGAGTCATGTGGTGATGCAGTGCGACTTTATTGGGTTGTAAATGAAGAGACTGACGTTGTTATGGATTCAAAATTCAAATCTTTTGGTTGTGGTACAGCGATTGCTTCTTCAGATGTTATGGCTGAATTATGTATTGGAAAAACTGTTGATCAAGCAGTAAAAATTACAAATATTGATGTTGAGTTTGCATTAAGAGATCATCCAGATGTTCCAGCAGTTCCACCTCAAAAAATGCACTGTTCAGTAATGGCATATGATGTTATTAAAAAAGCTGCTGGTACCTATAAAGGTGTTGATATGGAATCATTTGAAACAGAGCAAATTGTTTGTGAGTGTGCGCGAGTTTCATTAGGAACGATTCAAGAAGTGATTCGATTAAATGACTTAACAACGGTTGAGCAAATTACGGATTATACAAAAGCAGGTGCATTTTGTAAGTCGTGTATCAAACCAGGTGGACATGAAGAAAAAGATATCTATTTAGTAGATATTTTAGCAGATACACGAGCTGCTATGGAGCAAGAGCGACTTAAAGTTGCAGCAGATGCAAGTGCATCAGGAGAAGCTACTTTTGATAAGATGACAATTGTTCAACGAATTAAAATGGTCGATGAAGTACTTGATGTGGATATTCGACCAATGCTCATCATGGATGGTGGTAACATGGAGATTATTGATATAAAAGATAATATGCCTCACTATGATATTTATATTCGATATTTGGGTGCATGTAATGGATGTGCCTCAGGAGATACGGGAACACTTTATGCAATTGAGTCAGTTTTAAAACAAAAAGTGGATGAGAACATTCGAGTTTTACCTATTTAATTAGATTTCTAAAAAAGGTAACTCGTTGCCTTCTTTAGGGTTTTGCTACTTTTAGTAATTTTTTATAAATTACGTGAAAAAGTAGAATAATATGAAGGAAGAATTATAAAATTCTTCCTTTTTTTTTGATAGAAATCAATGTGACATTTTAGTGATTTGGTTATACTTGCGCATAATAAAAACTAATAGGTTTTATTCATAAAACCCTTTAGGATTTTGCTTCTTTTAACAGAATTTATTTCTGTGCTAAAAAAAAGTTATTAAAAAATATGGTTCCCTTGTAAATGGGTACCATTTACAAGGAAAAGTAATGAGTAATACAATTTCAGCATTCTTAACACAAGACCATAGAGACTGTGATGAAGAGTTTGCAAATATGGAAAATGCAGTAGCAAGTGAAGATTGGGCAAAAGCAAATGAACAGTTTTCTACTTTTGCAAAAGATTTAGAGCACCATTTTAAAATGGAAGAAGAGATTATGTTCCCTGCATTTGAAACACGAACAGGAATGATGGGTGGACCAACACAAGTCATGAAAATGGAACATGAACAAATGAGAGGCGTTGTAGCACAAATGAAAACAGCATTAGAAGCTAAAGATAAGAATAACTTTTTTGGTGTAAGTGAAAGTTTAATGATGTTAATGCAACAACACAACATGAAAGAAGAACAGATGTTATATGCAATGGCAGATGCACACTTAGGTGGAGATGCTGCTTTAGTAGTTGATGAGATGAAAGGTTTAGAAAAAGCCTAATGTTTTCCCAAGGATTAAGTTTAGACCAAGCCCCTCCCATATCAGTTCCTTTTAGATTTTTTTTAACAGCACCAATTTTTGGTGTGTTAATAGGGCTTGTTTTCCTCTTTTTCCCTTTTGAACTTATAGGAAATCGATATTCTCACGTTGCTATAGGAACGGTACACCTTTTTACTTTAGGTATATTATCAATGATAATTTTTGGTGCAATGCAACAAATGATGCCAGTTCTTGCTGGTGCAGTCATTAAAAAGCCTGTTTTATTTGCTAATGTGGTACATATTGGTTTAACCCTTGGAACACTCCTTTTTAGTGCCAGTTTTATTTTTGATATGAAGTTTTTGCTTCATGCAGCAGTTACGTGTTTAGGTATATCTTTTTTAACCTTTTTTATTATTGCCGTTAAACTTTTATTAGAGGTTAAATACTTAACTTCCACTGTTAATGCAATGCGTCTTTTTGCTGTTGCAGGATTTAGTACGGCTATTTTAGGTTTTGTCATAGTTATTGCTCATATTCAAGATGATATTGGTCCATACCATTATGCATGGACGAACTCTCACATTATATTTGGACTTTTTGGCTTTGGTGTACTATTGGTTATGGGAGTTGCTTTTCAAGTTATACCTATGTTTTACGTGGCAAAATCATTTCCTAAAAGTGTTCAAAATAGATGGCCTCTGTTTATTTTTGCATTACTGTTTATTATGAGTGGACTTTTCTTTTTAGGAACAGATATTTACTTTATTAAATTGATAATTGCCTTTTTATTTATTGCCTTTAGTGTTTATGGAATTGATTCACTAAATAATAGAAAACGACCTGTTTTTGATGTAACATTATGGTATTGGAAGCTATCACTATATATGTTTATTATCTCCATGTTAAATTGGCTTTTTGTACCTCAAGATAGTGCTTTTTTATTGGGGATTTTATTTGCATTTGGGTTTTTATATTCTCTTTTACAAGGAATGGTTTATAAGATTATTCCATTTATGGCATGGTTTCATTTAAATTCAAAAGGGTATTTTACTGTACCTACGATACGTGATATGATAAAAGAGGATTTAATTAAAATACATTTTTTTATGTATGTTGCCTCACTCTTCTTTTTTCTTATTACTCCTTTTATTTCAGAGATTTTTCTTTATATTGGAGCAGGACTTTTTATCGTTTCAAATATTATGTTTTTTATTAATTGTATGATTGCTGTGAAAAAATATATTGAGATTGCAAAAACTGACCCAATGGATATGTCAGCATTTAATATGCCTGTTTCTAAATAATTTTTCTTAATAACAGTTGTGTTATAATACGCAAAAATATGATCTACTATTTTAAAGAACAACTCGTTGTTCTCTTTAGAAATTGCTTCTTTAAAAGAGATTTATTCTCTTTGATAAAAGAAGACAAAAAAAGTATATGGTCCCTTTTTAAATGGGACATTTAAAAAGGAACAAATTCATGTCTACTGAACAAATTTTAAAAAATACTAATGCTAAATTACTTGACGAGTTTAATGCTTCAGTTATGTTTGATAAAGAGCTTTATGATCAAGATATTAGAGGTTCAATTGCTCACTCTAAGATGCTTTGCGAACAAGGTATTTTAACTAAAGAAGAACAAATTGATATTGAGTTAGGATTACTGCAAGTTAAAAAAGAGATTGAGTCTGGAAACTTTGAGTTTAAAATTTCTGATGAAGATATTCATATGGCAGTTGAAGGAAGGTTAACTGAGATTATTGGTGATGCAGGAAAACGACTTCATACTGCACGAAGTAGAAATGACCAAGTGGCTACTGATTTTAGACTCTATGTCAAAGAGAAAAATCATGTTATTATGTTGCAGCTTAAAGAACTTGTAGAGACCTTTGTTGATGTTGCTAGTAAGCATACAAAGTCATTAATTCCTGGAATGACTCACTTACAACATGCCCAACCAATAAACTTTGGATACCACATGTTAGCCTATGCTAATATGTTTAAACGTGACTTTGAACGTTTTGAAAGTTCAGCCAATCGTAATGATGTATCGGCACTAGGAAGTGCCGCATTAGCAGGAACACCTCACAATATTGACCGATTTCAAACCTGTGAGACTTTAGGGTTTGCAAGGCCCACTGATTGTGCCTTAGATACAGTTAGTGATAGGGATTTTGCTTTGGAAATTTTGTTCAATATTGCAACCTCGATGATGCATATTTCTAGAATTTCAGAAGAGTTAATTCTTTGGTCATCTTATGAGTTCCAGTTTGTAAAAATGAGTGATGAGTACGCGACAACAAGCTCTATTATGCCACAAAAGAAAAACCCTGATGTACCAGAACTTTTAAGAGGTAAAACGGGACGAACCTATGGAAATCTCATTTCTTTGTTAACGGTCATGAAAGGTTTACCACTTGCTTACAATAAAGATACCCAAGAAGATAAAGAGGGTGTTTTTGATTCTGTTAAAACCATAGAAATTTCTTTATCAATTTTAAACGAAGTGATTAAAACCATGAAAGTCAACATTGACAACATGGAAGATGCTTGTAAAGTAGGTCATTTAAGTGCAACAGATTTAGCTGATTATTTAGTAAAAAAACAAAATATGCCTTTTAGGACAGCTTATTATATTACAAAATCAGTTGTTGCAAAAGCCGATGAACTTAATTTGGATATGAGTGAATTAACCATTGATGATATTAGAACATCTCATAGTGACATTAAAGATATTGATGAAGAGGTTATTGAATTTTTAAATTTACGAAACTCTATGAATGCACGAAACTCTTTTGGTGGAACGTCAACAGAACAAACAAAATTACAGATTAAAAAATTTGAAATGTGGTTGGAAAATATTTAGTTAGTCAATATAAAAGCATCTCAAAAGAGATGCTTTTGAATAAAGTTAGTTATCTAAGAAATTGTTTAGTTTGTGAATAGAGTGCGTCAATATCTGTTTTACCAACAAATCCATCAACACCAATTTCATTCATTTTATGTCGTACTGCATCAGTTGTCATTGAAGAGTTAACAAGTACAGGGATTTGTTCATAGGCAGTGTTACTTTTAATAAAAGAAGCTACTTGATAACCGTCTGCTTCAGGCATTTCAATATCTGTAATAACTAAACCAATTTTATTGGCACCTACTTCTTCAATTCGTTTCATTAACGATTGACCATCTTTATAGATTTCATAGTTGATTTTTGCTTTTTGGAAGAATTTTTTAAGAACTTCTCTAGCAACTCCTGAATCTTCAGCAGCTAAAACTACTTTTTCAGTTTCAAATGGTGCTTCTACGTATTTATTGATTGCTTCATCTTCATCATCTGCCCAACCAATATCTTTTAAAAGTTGCTCTGCATTAAAAACCGTACATAACTCATCTTTTTCATCTACTTTAACATAGGTTGTATAAGTAATCTTAGAGTTTGTCTCTTCAGAATGTCGTAATTCATCAGTTGTTTTTTCAACGATATTAATCATATCTTTAATTAAGAAACCTACTTTTTTATGGTTAAACTCACAGTAGATAATAAGTTGGTAATCTTTTAATTCTAAAGGTTTTAATCCTAACCAAGCATCAAGATTAATAAGAGTAACTGGTTCCCCACGAATGGTTGCAATTCCTGCAATAATATCTGTATCAGTAGGGGTATCGTTAATTGTTACTTCTTCTGTAATAATAAAAGCTTTTACTTTTGCAATATTTATTGCATAAACGTTATCGTATCCTGTGAAAAAAACTGCTAACTGTTGAACATTTCGTAAATGTCCTTGTGTCATTTGTTCTACACTACCGTTTATACCGCTCATTTGAGTCCTTTCAGTTTTATACTAAATTATATATCTTTTTTTCTTATAAGCAAATTATTTTTTGCCTTTAACTACGTTTTTGCCAATATTTTTTGAATGGTAATTGAGGCCATCATTAATCCAAAAGAGCCAGTAACACCTTCAAAACTTCCTTTTTCAATACAATTTGGATTTTCACTTGAAAAAATTACTTTAAATTTTTTCTTAAAACCTCGCTGTTTTAATTCGTAACGAATCTTTCTTATAAATGGGTCATTAAAAGTATCCCAAATCGATTTGTACTCTATTTTTGATGGATCAATTCGTTTAGCACTACCACTGGTTGTAATCAATTTTGTATAATACTTTTGAATTAATCTCACTTTTGGTGGAATATCATCAATTGCATCTAAAATATAATCAAATGATGAAAAATCAAACTCATCAACCCATTGTGTTGTGATTTTTTTATGCATTATTTCAACATTTGGATATTTCTCTTTTAAGGCTTCAACCTTAACTCTACCAATGTTGCCTTCACTACCCATTTGACGGTTTAGGTTTGATTCCTCATAAGTATCAAAATCTACAATAGTAATATTTGTAATTCCAGTACGATAAAGTGCATCAAGGGCAAAAGAACCAACGCCTCCAACACCTAATAGTATCAATTTTGTATTTTGAAATTTTTGAAAGTTATCCTCCCCAAAGAGCTTGAGGGTTCTATCATATCTTTGCATTATTTTCTCTTTTATAAATTTTTGGGTATTATACCAAATTAAATTAGAATTTTTATTTATGGAGTGAGCATGGAAAAAGAACCAATGACCAATGCCGGTTATGAAAAAATCACAGGCGAATTAGAATTTATAAAGAATACTGAAAGACCTGAAACAGTTATTGCTTTAGATGAAGCACGACAACTTGGTGACTTAAAAGAGAATGCAGAATACCATGCAGCAAAAGATAAATTAGCGTTAATTGATGCACAAATTGCCGAACTTGGAGCAATTATTAGTAAGGCGATTATTATTGATCCTGAAACTTTACCCCATGAAAAAGTAGCTTTTGGTTCAACGATTGATTTAGTGGACGTAGATACAGATGAAGAGTTTACTTATACAATAGTAGGTGGTGTTGAAGCCAATGCACAAAAAGGGATGATTTCATTTAACTCTCCTTTAGCTAAACAGTTATTAGGAAAAGAGGAAGGGGATGAAATTAATGCAACGCTTCCAGGTGGTGTAAAAAGTTTTGAAGTTTTAGATGTTTATTATAAGGAGATTGTGATTAATGATTAATGTAGCAATTATTGGTGCCACAGGATATACTGGTCTTGAATTAGTAAAGATTTTAGTTAATCATTCAAAGTTTAATATTACTTATATCGCAAATTCAACGGGGGAACAACGTGTTGATGAACTACATCCCTCTTTACAAAAGGTTATTGCCTTAGATGTTAGTAAAGCAGATGCAAAAGATGTTGCACAAAGTGCTGATTTAGCATTCTTAGCATTACCCCATAAAACATCGATGTCTTTTGCAAAAGAGTTATTAGCGCTTGGAGTAAAAGTGGTTGATTTAAGTGCTGATTACCGACTTGAATTAGAGACTTATGAAAAAAATTATTGTGAACATGAAGATAAGCAAAACCTTTCAAATAGTGCTTATGGATTACCGGAGTATTTTAAAGAAAAAATATCTTCAACAAACCTAGTTGCAAATCCTGGTTGTTATCCAACAGCTTCATTGTTGGCTTTATTACCATTTATAGAGTATATTGATGAAACTGCTCCTGTATTTATTGATGCAAAATCAGGAGTGAGTGGTGCTGGTAAAAAACTTAATGAAATAACACAGTTTTGTACGGTTAATGAAAATATCTTTGCCTATAACCCTTTTGCTCATCGCCATATGCCTGAGATTGAAGAGAAGGTGAAAGTATTACATAATAAAGAGTTATCTATTAACTTTGTACCTCATTTAATTAATGCAACACGTGGAATGTTAGTCTCAGTTTATGCTACGCTTAAAGAGGATGTGAATGTAGATGATGTTTTGAAAAAAGCATATGGTAATAGCGAGTTTGTACGTATCAAAGATAAACCAGTTGATATTAAATCAACAGCAGGAACAAACTTTTGTGACTTGTTTGTTAAAAAGAATGGTAAAGCTCTATTTATTAACTCTTCAATTGATAACTTACTTCGAGGAGCATCTTCTCAAGCAGTATGTAATGCAAACCTTATGTGTGGTTTTGATGAAGGTGAAGGAATCCCAAAAATTGCCTATGTTCCTTAAGATAGATGAAAATGCACTTTTTGTAGCAGACTCTCACTATAATGAAAAAAGAGATGAATTCTTAGTTTTTTTAGAAAAACTTGAGGATTCATCTATAAAAACAACCCAACTTTTTCTCATGGGAGATATGTTTGATTTTATCTCAGCTGAGAGTAAATATTTTATTAAACGTAATAAAAATGTTATTAATTTACTTAATCACCTCTCTAAAACCATTGAAATTATCTATTTTGAAGGTAATCATGATTATAATTTAAAAGTTATTTTTCCAAAAATGAAAGTTATTAAACGAGAACATCAACCTTTGTTTGCAACTTATGGACAAAAAAAAGTGGGACTTTCACATGGGGATATTTTTGTTAATGATAAATCGTATGATATTTATTGTAAAGTGATTCGAAATTCACTGTTACTTAAGTTTTTAAATTTAATCGATTTCAATAATAGTATTTCAAAAAAGATTTATTCTACTTTACTAGATAAACAAATTTGCTCAAAAATGACAAATTTTGATAAAATAGTAGAACGAAGAGTTGAACATTATGATTGTGATATTATTATAGAGGGTCATTTTCATCAAGGAAGTGAGTTTTCACTCAATCATAAGCGATATAAAAATATTCCATCATTGACATGTTCAAAAGAGTATGTCCGTTTGGAAAATGATGTTTTTATAGGAGAGAAGCTTTGAACCAAATGATTTTAATAGGTTTTGCCATTGTTTTGGGACTACTTATTATTACACTTGTGATACTTGTAATTAATTTAAATAAAGCACAAGAAGAACGTAATGATAGTTCAAAATATCATGACCAACGACAACTTTTACATATCCATGCTTTTGATTTACCACCAGGTGTTGAAAAAATACCGCGACAAGAGATGTTTAGTGCATTACGAAGTATTTTTAAAGTATTTAAATCCTTAGATTATAAAAAAACAAACCTTCAAGATTTTAGTAAATCACAGTGGCACTCTTGGCAGGTAGGTATACTTTTACGTTTTTATAAAATGGACCATGAATTTCCTATTGACAATTTAGAAGAGGTTTTCTCTGAAGATATTATAAATTTAAAAGATAAAGATTTACGATTTTTACTCAATGATATTATGGTACGATATAAAAGAGATGTTGAAATAGATAGAACAAGAGATTTTTTAAGTCGAGATGTTCGTTGGACGGGACGTGATATTGCTATTATCTTTTATTTCTTATCTCGATACAAAGAATATGCATTATAAGGAAAAAAAATAGCACAATTCAAAGTAGAAAGTTCGTATGAACCTGCAGGTGACCAACCTAAGGCAATCCAAGAAATCAGTGACTCAATTAACAGTGGTAATAAATACAATACACTTTTAGGTGTAACGGGTTCTGGTAAAACCTATACCATGGCAAAAGTGATTGAAAAAACACAAAAGCCAACACTTATTATGACACACAATAAGACCCTTGCAGCACAGCTTTATTCAGAGTTTAAAGCCTTTTTTCCAAACAATCATGTGGAATATTTCATCTCTTATTATGATTATTATCAACCAGAAGCCTATATTCCACGAAGTGATTTGTTTATTGAAAAAGATAGTTCCATAAATTCTGAACTTGAACGACTTCGTTTAAGTGCAACAGCTTCGCTATTATCTTTTGATGATGTTATTGTGATTGCTTCTGTATCAGCAAACTATGGGTTAGGAAATCCCGCAGAATATAAATCTATGGTACAAAAACTTGAAGTTGGATTTGAGTATTCTCAACGGCAATTGCTTTTAAAACTTATTGATATGGGATACAAAAGAAATGATAAGTTTTTTGACCGGGCAGATTTTAGAGTTAATGGCGATGTGATTGATGTTTTTCCTGCTTATTGGGAAGATGAATTTATTCGTATTGAGTTTTTTGGAGATGAAGTAGAGTCCATATCCATTCATGAGTACTTAACTAATAATCGAAATAAAGATGTTGATGAGGTGACTATTTATTCAGTCAATCCTTTTGTAGTTACTAGTGATAACTTAGGTCGTGCAGTTAAACAAATTGAAGAAGAGCTTGATGAGAGACTTGAAAATCTAAAAGCAAACGATAAACTCGTAGAACACCAACGTTTAAAACAGCGAGTTGAGTTTGATTTAGAGATGATAGAGGGAACAGGTATGTGTAAGGGGATTGAAAACTATGC
>CAZIES010000040.1:0-19247 GCA_964538295.1 uncultured Arcobacter sp.
GCAAACTTATTTTCATACCCATACGAAGAGTCATCTAAATACCAAAGTCCTCCTGCTTCTTTATTATGCACACCGATATATCCTGCAAATGAATCAATGGCTCGCATAATTTGGGCACCTTCAAAATACTTTTGAACACCTACACCCACCATAATTGCTACTTTTTTATCTTTAATAATTTCAAAAAACTCAGTAACATTTTTAAGTGATACACCAGTTGTATTCTCATAAGAGACGATAGGTCGTCCTTTTGCCATATCAAAAAACCAATCAGCACCTTCGGTATGCTCTTCAAGAAAGTTTTCGTCCTCAGCATCTTCCATATAAGCAAAACGGGTTAATAATAGAGCTAATTCATGATCAGTTTTAGGATTAAGTTGTAAATGCAGTGCCGATTTTTTTGCAATAGGCGTTACAATAGGGTCAATTGTAATAAACGTTTTATCTTTAACTAAATTATACATATGTGGCGAAGTAACTGAAAAGTTTCTACCCCATGCTATTACTACATCTGCATTAATAAGATTTTCAACAGGAGGGTTAACAACCTTACCTCTTCCATCTTCTAAACCTTGTGCTCCTGCACCATCACACAAGCTACCTCGAGTTAATACCGAACCATAATTTGCAAAAAAAGTTTTTGGAGCACTTTGCATCACCCCTAAATTTCCTGCACCTTTATAATAAAGTGTTTTAGAGGCATCACTACCTTTTAACTTCTGAACAACCGTCTCTAATGCCGTTGATAGTTCTACCTCTTCTTTTTCAATAAAGGCTTTAGTAAGGTAATCTTCATTTAACAAATTCGCAAAGTTTACACACAGTTTTCCATTTGTTACAGGATGTTCTTTACTACCTTTAAAGTTTTCACTTTCATCATAAATTGCCTCACATGTATCATAACAATCAAGAGGACATGCTACACTATTTGAATTCAATTTTTACCAACCTTGAGAAATTTGATGTTTGAGGAAGAATGATTTCACACTTATATGAAGAGATGTGTTTTGCATCTGCAACTTTATAGAGTTTATCAATTTTTAAATCAGTTTTTTGACCATCGAGAAAAATTATTTTATCTTGAATTGTTGTTGCATCTGCAATAGGGATAAAGACTTCTACTTTCCCTTGGGATAAATCTTTTGCCTCATAAAGTAGCGTTCCTGGATTAACATAATCGCCCTCTTTAACAGCGATATTATAAATATAATTTTTTTCTTCAACCAGTTTTTTATTATCTATCATATCTTTTAACGTTGCAATACGAATCATCAAGTCACTTCGTTGTGTTTGAAGATTAATCACCTTAATTTTTTGATTATCTTTTTCAAAACCTGATTTAGAGGTTAATTTTTTTAATCGTTTGTAGTTCTTCTCTTCTAATGCAATGATTGTATTAATTGAGTGCAATTTATCTTGGGTTTGTTTTAATTCTGTCTCATTAACTGCTGAATCAATTTGAACGATAGTACTACGATTAGCTTGTTTTGCTTCTAAGTTATCATTAACATAAATAACTTTACCACTTACTGCTGCTTTAATTGCATAACTATGAATAGGTTCAACCTTTGCATAATACTCCATTGCAAAAAGCGTATTAACTAAAAATAGTCCTAGCACTAAAATTTTCATTAGATTTCCTTAATTTTTATCTTTTTTAGATGTTCTATGATACTTTTTTTAATTGATTTAAACGAATCTATTGAACTTTTTTCAAGCTCAAAAATCAATTCATCTAATGATGTATCACTATTGATATAAGGTAAAAGTATCTTTAGAAGTTCACCTTGTTGTTTTGTCTGCTTTACACGCTTGATTAACGGTAAATCTTCACTTCTTGTTTTATAACTTCTATTTATACCATAGTAGTATAAACCAATCATTAATAATACACTGATAACCCCTAAAAAATAAAAAAGTACTCTATCTTGCCACGAACTTTTTACTTGCACTTTAGTTGGCTGTGTTACAATAGGTTTTTGCTCCACTTTTCTCTCTATTTTCTTCTGCAATTTTATAGGGGGTTGATTAACTTTTTTAATAACATTAATAACATGTGCTTTAGAAGAAAGTGTTTCAACTTGTTGAGTTCGTTTATTAAAATAATCTATTTTTATAGAAGGAATCGTTATATTAGAAGAGGGAAGAATCGAAAAAGATTTTTTATAGCTTCCTTTATAACGTCCATTTTCAACAGCTGTTTTAATTTCAGGCTTATTCTCATAGACAACACTATTATTGATATTAAGTTTTATATCCTCAACATCATCAATATTACCATATCCATTTAATTCAATCTTAAAAGAAAGAGATTCTCCCTCCTTGAGCTCTTTTTTATCAATGGTAGTATGAAATTCAAACTCTCCAATCAAAGAGACATTTTGAGGTAATGCTTTAACATCAAAAATTATTTCATTAGAAAAAACACGAATATTTTTTGTAGAACGATTAAAAAAAGAGTAACTATTTGAGTTAACATCAAGTGTAGCAACATCAATTTTAATAGGTTCAATTTTAATTTTTCCTGATTTTTGAGGAAATATAAGAAACTCTAATTCTTGAACAATAAAATCACCCTCTTCATATTTTTTGCTCTTATCTAACTGCTTAGACCAAAAGTTTTCAAAGCTAGGTAATGTTAAATCTAAATCAACAAGTTGAACATCCTTTCTATGTTTAAACTGTAGTGTTAGTTGTGTCTCTTCACCCACATAAAGTTCTTTTTTAGCAGTTTGTAAATTAAGTTCAAAATAGACTGATTTTGTTTGAGATATATCTTGTTTAGTAAGAAGCTGTGATTTTGTTTTATAAGATTTACCATTAATTAAGACTTTAAAAGAGGGAATCATTACTTTTTTTGTAGGAAAAAAACGGTACCTTTTTGTTAACTTTGATGTAATATGTCCATTGATATTCGAAATTGACCGTGATGTACCGATACCTTCAACAATATACTTATCTATTTTTTCAATTTTAGGAAACTCAATATTATCACCATGGGCTTGAATAGAGAAATAAACAGGTTCCCCTTTTACAAAATTTTTTGGTGCTTGTAAATAAACATTTCCATAAACCGTTATACTAAAGAAAAAAAGAATAAAAAAATATTTAATTAACAGTTTCATCATTAAAATTCTAACGTTCCTTCTATAGAGAAATTTGCTTTTGAATCAAGTTCTGCATGGGAAAGTACGGCAACATCTAAACCAAATTTTTCAAAAATTTCAGCAATACGTTTTCGTAAAACAGGATCAACTACCATCGCAACTTTATTAAAACCTCGAGCTTCCACAGCTTCTAATAACTCTTTCGTTTTTGTTACTAAAGAGTTAATCTCTCCAATACTTAGCATCAGTTGACTTACCCCATGCTGTTCTTGAAGTTTTCCAATAAACTGCTGTTCAAGTTCTGGTTTTATGGTTACAATATGCAGTACATTATCTGTACCCTTAAAGCGTTCAGTAATAAGTCTATACAACTTACTTCGTACATGCTCAAGTAACACATCAGGAGCTTTTGTAAACTCTGCAATATCTGCAATAGATTCAATAATAGTTAACATATCAACAATAGGAATCTTTTCATGAAGTAAATCTTTACACACTTTTAAAAGTGCTCCATAAGAGGTAACTTTCATTGCTTCTTCTACCACAATAGGGAAATCTTTTTTCAATCCATCAACAATATCAACAATATCTTGTCGAGTAATTATATCTTCAGAATGTTTACGAATAATTTCAGCAATATGGGTTGAGATAATTGTTGGGGCATCAACAACAGTAAAGCCTTTCATCAACGCTTCTTCTTTTTGGTCACTTGTAATCCATGTAGCTTCAAGTCCAAATACAGGCTCTTTTACCTTAAGTCCTTTAAGATCTGCATTACCCATTCCACCCATAGCTAAAAACTTATCTATCTCAACTTTACCTGTAACTAAAGGAATACGCTTTAAGTAGAGTTGATACTCATTGGAACCCAAAGTTGTATCGTCAGAAATTCTTATTTGTGGAATAATAAAACCTAACTCACTAGCAATCGTTTTTCGTATTCCTCTAATTTTATCTAAAAGCTCTGAGTTCCCTTGTACCAATTGAAGTAAACGAAGTCCAAGTTTGAGTTCAAGTACTTCCATTTTCATAATATTTTCAATGGTCTCTTTTTCATCTGGTTGTGAAGCTTTTTTCTTTTGTTCTTTCATAGCACTTAAATCTGCACTTGGTTTAACTGCTGAACTAGAGCTATCTTTAGGAGAAAAGAAGTTTGTTAAACCATTTTCCTGTCCATCATCAATCATATAGATAATATATCCAACAGCGATTAATAAAGAACCCATAACCATTAAAATTCCAGTAGGAAAACCTGGAACAAAACCAAAAAGAATCAGCCCTATTCCTACAAGAACCAATGACTTAGCATCTTTGACTAATTGAACAATTGATTGATTGGCAAACTTATCCTCATCTAAGTTTGAACGCGTAATAATAATTGCTGTAGCAGTGGATAAAATAAGTGCTGGAATTTGAGCAACTAATCCATCTCCAATAGTTAAAATAGTATAGATTTCTCCACTTTGAGCAACGGTCATATCATGTTGAAACATACCAATGAGCAATCCACCAACCAAGTTTACTAAAGTAATAATAATACCCGCAATAGCATCACCTTTAACAAACTTTGAGGACCCATCCATCGCTCCATAGAAGTTTGCTTCAGAAATTAACGCTTTACGTCTTACTTGAGCTTCCTTATCATCAATAAAGCCTGCATTTAAGTCTGCATCAATTGCCATTTGTTTACCTGGCATTGAATCAAGAGTAAACCGTGCCGTTACCTCTGCAACCCTTGTTGCACCCTTAGTAACAACCATAAAATTAATTAAAACTAAAATAATGAAAATGATAATACCAATAACCATATTACCACCAACAACAAACTCCCCAAAAGCTGCAATAATCGAACTTACTGCATCTGGACCATTTTGTCCCTCACTTAAAATTGACCGTGTAGTAGCCACATTTAAAGAGAGTCGAAATAGTGCAAAAATTAAAATAAGTGTTGGAAATGTTGTTAAATCAGCGGGTCTTTGAATATATAAAGAGATTAAAAGAATTAAAAGGGCTAACGATAAGGAGACTATCAAGAAGAAGTCCAATATCATTTTTGATAAAGGCACAATAATAATCATTAAAATTGCTACAAACATAGCAACAACAATTAAGTCTTTTGATAGAAACCTTTTTAAATTCATTTATGTTTTAAATTATCGACCTAAAAAATTATCTAACGAAATTAACTAAAGATAATTGATTCATTTTATTCACAGTAGAATAAAGTGCTTGGTAGGTAATCTCTAACGATTTTGCTTCTATAGCAACTTTAGCTAAATCTGCACTACTTACTTCTTGTTGAAGCAAATTAAATTGAGCAATTTTAGAACTTACACGATCCAAAGAGGTCTCAAATACTTGATTTCTTCCTCCAAGTTTCGCATGACCTAAATTTGCACCATTAAATGAAGACTCCATGTTATCAAGTTGTGTACTTAAAAGATCACGGGCTTCACTCTCTGATACAGGAGTCCCGTCACTGCTTTTATTTCGTAATGCGTTGATGGTTCGGTCAAGATCATCAAAAATATTATGTTTAGCTTCTAAAACTTGTCCTGCAGTTGATAGTGCAGAAGTTAGTTCAAATTCAGCAGGGTCAGTTGATGTTCCCGCTTTAGTTTGAACAATCGCCATCGTTTCAGTTGTTTTCTGACCTTCATCATCATATTTTACAATTCCTGCTTTACCTAAGGTTTCATCACCCACTGCGTTATTAACCGTTACATCATGTGGAGGACCTACAACTAAAGCACCAGGATAAGTATTACCATCTTTGTCTTCTATTTGGTTTGTCGTTGTATTGAAACTCCATATAGTACCATCTTCATCAATAAGTGCTTCATTATCTGCTATACTAATTACATTTCCAGAAGTTACAAGAGGAGTTAGCGCCTCTAGTTTCCACTCATTACCATCTTGATCAATAATTCTTTCAGTCGACTCAAAGGCTAATTTATCACCATTATGTGCAGTATTAGACGTGTACATGAAAGCTTCAAAGCCATTAATTCCACGATCACGATATTCACCTTCTTCAACGGCAACACGTCTTAAATGCCCATTACCTTCATAAGTCACATTACCATCACTATCCATAGAAAAAGGTTTAATAGTTGAATCAGAACCTGCAAAAAGATACTCACCTTCAACCTCTTCATTCGCTAAAGTAAAAAGATTTTTCTTAACCCCTTCAAGGTTAGTTGCAATTGCCTCTTTTGAAGTATCATCAGTTGTTGCGTTTAATCCCTTAATTACTTCTGCTTTTACATAAGTTAAAAGATTTTTGACCTCTTTCATTGTAGAATCAGAGACAGTATTTTGAGCTTGTGTTTTATTTATTTGATTTTCCAAACCTTCAAAGACATTAATTTTATCTTGAATATAGACTTCACGCGCGAATACTTTAGCATTATCACTTCCATTGTCTAGCAACTTTCCTGTACTTGCTTGATAACTAATGCGTCGCTGTTCCTCATTAAGGTTGTTTAACCTAAAAGTCATTTCATTGGTTGTGTTTATCATGATAGCACCTCCTTGAAGAGTTTAGAGATATCTTCAAAAGTATATTGTTCTTGTGTATCTTGAACCAAGAACTCTCGAAGCTTATCTTTCTTTGTAAGGGCGAAATCAAGTTCTTTATCCATACCTTCTTTGTAGGCACCAACACGAATAAGAACTTCATTTTCCTTTATTAATGATAATACTCTTTTTAAGTTTAAGAACTGATTATAGTGTTCCTTATCAACAACTTTATCCATGACTCTAGATGCAGATTTTAAGATATTAATAGGTGGGTAAAAACCCTGCTCAGTTAAGTCTCGTGTAAGAACAATATGCCCATCCAAAATTGACCGACTTTGATCTGCAATTGGGTCATTCATATCATCCCCATCAACAAGCACTGTAAAAAATGCTGTAATAGAGCCTTTTTGATTATTTCCTGCTCGCTCCATTAGTTGAGGCAATAGTGCAAAAACTGAAGGAGGATATCCCCTACTAACAGGGGGTTCTCCTGTACTTAATCCAATTTCACGTTGAGCCATTGCAAATCGTGTTACTGAATCCATCATTAATAGAACATCATGTCCCTTATCCCTAAAAAATTCTGCAATTGCCATAGCAGTAAATGCCCCATATTTACGCATCAAGGCTGATTCATCAGAAGTTGCAGCAATAATAATCGTATTTTCCAAATCATTATTTAAATTATAGTGTATAAATTCTGGAATCTCACGACCCCGCTCACCAATAAGGGCAACTACTTTGATTTGAGCTTGGCACCCTTTGACAATCATTCCCATTAAGGTTGATTTACCAACTCCTGAGCCTGCAAAAATTCCTACTTTTTGTCCTTTTCCAGAGGTGAGCATCGAATCAATAGCTTTCACTCCAGTTGAAAACCGTTCATCAATAATACCCCTATCAAGAGCAGGCATAGAGATTTTATTAATAGGTGAGTTCTCTTCTAAATCTCGAATTTTACCTTTCCCATCGATAGGATCACCCAAAGCATTTACAACTCGTCCTAAAAGTCCATAACCCGTTTTAACAGAGAGTCCATCTTTTTGCAAATAGACCTTATCATGGATTCTAAATCCTTCAATAAATGAAAAAGGAACAATAGTAAAGTCTGTATCATCAATGGATGCAACCATACCTAACACCGTATACAAATGCTGTTCAGACTCTATTTTTACAATATCTCCAACCGCTACTTCAATACCACTTGCAGTGATAGTTGTTGAACTAATATGACGGATTCTTCCAAATGGAATAACAAGATTTGTAACATCTATACTATCTATTAATTTATCAATATCTATCATATTACATCTTGTCACACATATCTTTATAAAGTGACTCAGAAGTACCCTGAAGTTCTTTACACTTTAACGTATATGCTTCTTGTTCAGCTTTATTTCCCAAAGTTTCATTGAGTTTAATAATCTCATAATAGAGTTGTGCTTGATCATTTGGTTTTATTTTACGAGGACTTTTGACTGCTTCAACTAAATAATCCAAAGCTTTTTGAGGTTCTGTATCTTTAGCATAATTTGCTAACTCTAACTGTACAAAAGGGGAATATATAGGTGCACGTAAATCATTTTGCTTTTCATAAAGACGTTTTAAAATATCTTGAGCTTCTTCTAACTCTTCTTGACTAAGTAAATAAAGATAGTACTGATAATAGAAGTCTATAATAAGAGGATTATCCTGATTTTTCTCTATATACTCTTTATGTCGTGAAGCATAATAAAAAAACTTTTGCATAGAAATACTATCTTGTTTTTCACTTAAAATTAAAAACCGTATTAAAAACTCTTTTTCTAATACCTCTTCGTTTTCTACCATCTCCACTTTCGCAGAAAAACTCATCGCCTCATCATAATCTTTAAGAGCAAATGCCATACGTTCTAAATAGAGGTAAATATTGGCATCCCTACTTTTATTAAAACTATCTTTTACAAGCATATAAGCTCGCTCATAAGGTACTTCAATTAAACACTCAAAAAATTCAAACTTTGTTGCTTCATCTTCAATAAGCTTCTCTAATGTTTCTCGTCGTGATGTTTTCAAAGCCTTATTAAGTAAAAAACACTTTCCTTGTGCTAAATAGTCTTTAATCATCAAAATATTAATTTCATCAAAAATAGCCGCAATACTTGGGTAACCAAAACGTTGCGCTATTGAGTTTGAAATCTTTTTATAAATCTTCTTTGCTCTTAAAATATATTCATACTTTTTAGCTTTTTTATCGTTGATTAACTCTTGAAGAAGAACTTTTTGTTGCATTGATTCACTAGTTTTGTATTTTGTCGCTAACACTGCTGGCGAGATCTGGCCTTCACGCATTAAAATCTCATCAATATACATCTTTGCTTTATCTTTATAAACACCATCAGGAAAATCATTTAAAATATCTTTATAGAGTTCTTTTGCCTTAAAAAGATAATAATTTGTACCATCATACATTAACATATAAATATTAGCTAGCTTATATTTGAAATCTTCAATTACATCCTCTTTTTTTGCCCGTTTAAGTAACTCCAATAAAATTTCTGCGGCAAACTCAGGCATTTTTGCGCGAATAAGTTTATTAACCTTTTGAATAGCCAAATAAGAATCTGTTGCATAAAAATCCATATTCTTAATCAATACTTTAGAGATTAGATCATAAGCTTTATCTTGTTGATCATTAGCAATATAAACATCAAAAAGTTCATCAGCAACAATTGTTGCCACTTCAATATCTGTAGTTTTTGTTAATATTTCATATAGAATTTTTGTCGCTTTTTTATATTCGCGAGTATGTCGATAAACTTTTGCTAAAAAAATATTTCCATAGGCATTTGTGATTTTATCATTAAAGTTTTCAACCACTGTTTTGGCAAAATATTTTGCATCTTTTACTTTATTAGAAGCTAATTTTAACTCTACGAGTAACATATAGGCTTTTGGTAAATCTGCTTCATGAATAATTGATGAATTAATTGCCTCTTCAAGTTCTGCTGCAGCTTTAATAATAAGCCGCTTAGTTCCTTTTTTAATACTCATTTCACCATAAGCAATCATAATATCAGAATCTAAAACATCAACACGATTTTTCTCTTTAAAGTCTTTTATTTGACGATAAGCTTCATCAACTCTTCCATCCCTTGAAAGTTCTCGAACATGTTCAATAACTTCAAAACCATCTCGAATTTCATGTTTTCTTTGCTGAGAGATTTGTTGTCCACTTGAACCAATAAAACTGTAATAAAAATCTTTTTTTGCCCAAGATAATGAGACTAAAAAAATTGTTATTAAAAATAGTATTCTCAATTTAAACCTTTTTCTTCAATTCATACACATACGTAAAAATTTCTGCAATTGCTTTGTAAAACTCTTCAGGTATAGTTTGTTCTATCTCCAACTGGTTATATAACGATCTAGCTAAAGCTGGATTTTCTATAATAGGTATCTGATTCTCTTTAGCAATATCTTTAATTTTTAATGCTAAAAAATCAATACCTTTAGCTACCATTTTAGGTGCTTGATCCACGGTATTGTCATATTTTAAAGCAACTGCATAATGAGTTGGATTCGTAATAACAACATCTGCATCTGGCACATCCGCCATCATCCGTTGCATCGACATTTCCATTTGGATTTTACGAATTCGCCCCTTTACTTGTGGATCTCCCTCCATATTCTTATACTCATCTTTAATCTCTTGTTTAGACATTCGTAAAGATTTTGTATAATAATGTTTCGTAAAAAAGTAATCAATTATAGCAAAAAGTACTATAATAAAAAGTATCGCTGACAAAAAATAGATAATGAGTTCAACCATTCCTGCTATTGAACTATTAATCTCTTTATCCATCATAGCTAAAAAAGCTTCACCCGTTAATAAAAACAGCACACACATTACAATTACAATAATCGTTAGTTTCGCCATCAATTTTAAAGCTTCTAAGAGTTTTTTTAGCCCAAAAACTGATTTTATTCCCTTAATGGGATCAATCTTTTGCAAATCAAGTTTTAAAGGAACAGCAATCATTCCAAACTGTACCCAATTAAAAATAAAAGTTAATAAAATCACCAGTATAAAAAAAGGCGACAAGGCATAAAGAAGTGTTGTAACAATCGTATACGTCAAAGTGTAATAGGTTGTTTCAGTTATCTCTTGACCAATAAAACTAAAAACAAATCGCATCATCTTTTCAATTTCACTAAAGCTAAAAGAAGAGAAAAAAAGTAAATATACGGTTCCAAAAAGAAGTACTGCTCCACCAACAACTTCAGCAGATTTCCCTACATTACCTTCTTGTTTAGCATCATCTATCTTTTTCTGGGTGGGTTCTTCGGTTTTTTCATCTTCATCCATAACAAACCCTCCTATTGAAATTTTGTAATAAAATAGTTTACAAAATTTTCAGAAAATATCTCCATACCAAACATCATAAAAAGAAATATCAATGCAAATTTAAGTTGAAAAGTAATGACAAAAGGTGAAAATGCTGGCATCGATTTTGTTCCATATCCATAATATACATCCATAATAAACCCAATAAAAAATAGAGGAAAAGCAAATGAAAAAGCAAAAGCAAACATTCTTTGTACCTCATCAATGAGTATTTGAATACCATCATAAGAAAAAATATCAAAAGTTCCAAGATTAATCATAGAAAAACTTTTAACAAGCATAACTAAAGTCATCTCATACATACCTGATTCAAAAAAGATTGCTAAAGAGATATAAAACAAAAATTTAGCTACGATTCCTAATTGCGTTCCACTAGCTGGATCAAAAAAGTTTGCCATAGATAAAGCTGTTGCATATCCTACAAATTCACCAATAATTTTAACTGCATCAAATACAATATTAACAAAAAGTGCTGCAATTGCACCTAAAGTGATTTCTGTTAAAATCGCTTGAATAAATGTTGCCTGAGTCACGTTAGATTCAACATCAATAAGAGGAAATAAAAAAATTGTAAAAAAGAAAGAGAGTCCTACTTTAATTCTAGCTTGTACAACTTGATGTCCAAAAATTGGCATAAATGCCATAAAGGCTAAGATACGTGCAAAGAGTAATAAAAAATTTATAAGAATAGCTTCATTAAAAAGCGAAAGAAGTGCTTGCATTACATATAATTAGTTGTTTGTTCACTATCCTGTTCTGTTGTAATGTTTTGATTTGAAACACTCTCTTCAGAACTAGTTTGCTGACGATTAGTAGAACTATCTTGGTGCCCATCCTGTGCAGAGCTATCATTTTGCATTCCAAAATCTAATGAGAAACTTGTATCTTCACTAAAATTTTTTGCCAATGCACTACGTAACATATTTTGACTCTCGTTCATGGCATCTAAAGTTGCATTATTTGACATACTCATACTAATTGAAATACCATTTTCTCTATCGCTTTTCATCATAATAGAGATGGATCCTAGATGAGAAGGAAGTAAATTAATTCTAAAAGAAGTTACAGGAGGCTTATAGTTATTATACATTTCACGTGCTACATCTGACATCATTGTTGACATCTGCTGTCGTGCACCAATAATTCTACTCTCCATACTTTGTACTAAAGAAGGTGCTACTGAGATTTGAACAACTGTTTCAGAAGAACTTGATTGAGTTGTGGCAGAAGCTACTTGATGTGATTTAGTAGCGGTTATCACAGCATCTACTTTTTGTAAATTATCATTCATCACATTTTTAACAAATGCCAATCGGTCTAAAGCTTTATCTTGTACTTGTTTTTCCTCAAGATTTTTGACATCAAGTTTAGTACTTTCTAAACCTAAATCTAAAACCTTAGCACTTTGTTTAATATCATCCACACTTTTAGCATTTTTTGCCAGTTCTTTACCTTCATGACCAACTTCTAAGGCTTTTTGAGAAACCTCTTTTTTTTGTGTACTTAAATACATATTCGTTAATACACTATTTTTTGAGTCACGAGCAGGTTCTTCTGCAGTTTTTATATTTTGTGCAGTTGCAGTTTTTTCATCTTTATTGCTAATCTCTTGTTTAGATTCATTCACTAACTTATCAAGTAAAGACTCTTTTTTATTTTGTGTTTGTTGAGAATTATCTTTTGTAATATTAACTTTTTCATTATCTGCTTGGGAATTTAATTTTGCAAGTTCATTTGCTACTTTTTCATTTTTTGGTTGTGTCTCTTTTGACTCATTTAAATTTTTAGAGAATTCTTGTTCATTACGAGTAGTTTTTGTCTCAAGGGTTTTATTATCTCTTAATACTTCACTTTTATTATCTTTAGCATCGATAACTTTTTCTTCTTTAACTAAAGTAGTTTTTTTCTGCGTAATTTCCTCATTATTGGAATCTTTAGTCGTTAGCTCATTTTTAGGTATTACGGTATCATTAGCTTGCGCATTTTGAAGTGTTAAAGGAGTATTAAGTGTACTTTTTTCATCTTTAATGACTTTACTATTTGTTAACTCATCTTTTTCATTTTTAGAACTATTATTTTTTTTAATGCTCTTTAAGTCATCTTTTTCATCAACAACTCGTTTTTCACTTTGGTTTGTATTTTCTTGAAGCTTATTCTCTATTGGTGTTTTTTGCGTATCTTTTATCTTATTATCAAGAGTATTTTCTTTGAGTGAAACTTCTTCTTTTTCATTGTTAGGAACAGACTCTTTATTTAGACTTTTTTGTTCTTTTTCGTTAATTTTTGTATCAACTACTTTTGTCTGTGTTGCTGTTTCTTTTTCACCTAATTCTTGTAAATTTTTCTCTATATTATCTTTAACAACTGTTTTTTGTTCTTCTTTTTTATCTACTTTTACATCTTCTTGATTAGAGACTATAGACTCTTTTATTTTATCATTTTTAACTTTATTCGATTTATCTTCAATAATTTTTGGTGTCTCTTCTTGTTTAATGGCAACTTTTGCTTCTACAACTAGTCTATCAAGTAAAGAGGTTGAATTTTTATTTGTTGCATCTTGTACTTTTGCTTCTTTTGAAGTCTCATTTTTAGTATCTGTAGTTTTATTCTCTACTTTTGATTCTAACTTATTTTTACTCTCTTCTAAACTCTTTTTAGAACTATTCTCAGAAGTGTTAAGTGTAGATGTTTTTGTTTCATCATCTTTTAATTTATCTGGAGTAGAAACTTTTTCAGACTTTATCTCATTTTCATTTTTAACTTCAGTAGATTTATTTTTGGCATTACTTAAAATGGAGTCAAAAAGTGAATTACCCTCTTTTTTTGTCGCCGTTTGATCTTTTGATTTTTCAATAGTTTTTGTACTAGTTAATAAATCTACTTCTTTTGTCATAATTTTATGCTTTCAATATCTCTAAAGTTTTTGTATCGATAGTCTTATGTGTTGTAAATGCTGCCACATTAGCTTCATAAGAACGCATTGCCTCAATGAGATCAACCATCTCTACAACAGGATTAATATTTGGATATGCTACATAGCCTTCATCATTTGCATCTGGATGCTCTGGTTCAAATTTCATAACTGGTTCATCTTTAGAGTTAACTATTGATTGAACCCCTACACCACGAAGTGCTAAATTTTTTTCATTCGAAGCTTGATTACTATTATCAGTAACACTCTTCATATTGTTTAATAGCAACTCTTCAAAAACAACATTTTGTTTTTTATAAGGTCCACCATCTTGAGTATGTGTTGTTTGCGCATTTGCAATATTGGCACTAACTACATTTATTCGTGTTCTTTGTGCGCTCATACCAGATGTTGAAACATTATATCCATCAAAAAATCCCATCTTAAGCCCCTATTACACTTGCATCTTCATAATTTCTTTAAAACCTGTTACTGCTTTATTTTTAACTTCAAGTGCAAGTTTTAAACTCAAATCTGCCTCTTCAATTTTTTGAACGGCTTCTTGTAGGTTTGGAACAGTACCTGTTGCGATACCTTCCATTGCTTTATACCCTTCAAGTTGTGTTTTATTTACTTCATTAAGAGATTTCTTTAATAACTCATCAAAAGAGTTACCACTCACAGCTTGGACATTATTACTGTTTTGTTGAGTATTCATTAAATTCGATAGTGAATTAATTCCTGAAATATCCATCATTTCTCCTTAGTTTTCCTAAGTTTTAGTTACTTCTTGTACGTTGAGTTCATTAATCAACGAATCAATCTTCTCAGAGTGATATTTAAAATCAAGCTCTGATTTTTTATTATCTAAGTTAAATAGTAGAATAATTAACGATAACATCATATTGGTAATACCTTTAAGCACAATAGTTACACCTATAATGCCCATTACCATTTCAAGAGGGGTAAACCAGTCAGCGTTTATGACAAAAAATATTACTGTTGCGAAAAAACCAGTAGCAATATAGAGTCTAAAAAGACCACTATTAATCACATTTTGTGAGAACTTCTCTACTACCACTTGCTAGTCCAAACAACAGAAATAAAATATAAATACTTCACATATGTAGTTGCCACTAACATATACCCTTACTTTATGATGTTAAGTAACGCCTCTACAATTGTCTCTAATTCAGAAGTAGCTGGTTCAGATTTAAACTCTTTAGTAAAGAGTTTTCGTAATCTTCCAGTAGTTGAAACATTCTTAGATGTCGTCACATTACCTATATATTTTACCATAAATTTAGGATTTAGCCTATTTTTCTTTGCCAAATTCTCCAAAGAATTTGCTATGGTTTGCCCAATTTGGTAGTTTTTTGTATGATTAAAGCACAACATAAGCGAACTTTTATCTTTGGATAACATTTTCATTAAAGCATACACATCGGTTAAAGCACTAGGGTCTGGAGTCGTTAAAGCTAAGATATTATCAGAAATTGCTAAGAACTCTTTTACATAGTCATTTAAACCAGCACCCGTATCAACAAGTACATAATCAAACTGATTTAAAGCTATCACATCTTGCACAATTCGTGCAAATACAAAAGAGTTTGAGTGCTTGGAATACTGATAACCACTTTTTCCTGCAATAAGACTTATATTAGAGTAAGGAGTAACAGTTAAAACCCTATTTAAGTCACTTCGACCATCTATATAATCAAAAAGCGTATATTTAGGTTTTACATCAAAAAGAACCTGCATATTCGCTAAACCAATATCAGCATCAATAACAGCCACTTTAGCTCCTTTTGAAGCTAATAAAAAAGCAATATTTGCTGTAAAAGTTGACTTACCAACTCCTCCTTTACCTGAAGTTATAGTAATAAGTTTTGTTCTTGAGTCAACTTGTT
Organism: uncultured Arcobacter sp.; assembly: GCA_964538295.1. Lineage (GTDB taxonomy): Bacteria > Campylobacterota > Campylobacteria > Campylobacterales > Arcobacteraceae > Arcobacter_A. The sequence continues at coordinate 15,838 of CAZIES010000040.1, forward strand.
GTATCTGACGTTGTTGATTACGTTTTGTAAGATTAATAAGCTTACTTGCTTGTGTAGAGATAGTATCTAACAAAATATTATCTTCCTGGACACGTTCGGTTCATAAAGCAGTTAATTAAATAATTAGCATCAGCAACAATTAAATCATCAGGTACATTTTGTCCAATAGAGAAATAGGTGATTGATTTTTTTGTTTTATGAGCAAAAGAGACGAGGTTTCCAAAACTTTTTGTCTCATCAAGTTTAGTAAAGGTTAAATAGTCAATGTTAAGTCGTGAATAACTGGCATAAATATCATGTAAGTCACTTTGTTTAACATTAGATGGCAATACCAAAATCTTCTCAATAGGAAGCTCATTTACCTTCTTTTGATACTCATTAATTTGTTCAATTTTATCCACATCATATTGACTAGAACCTGCGGTATCAATGAAGATATAATTACAATCTTTTAAACGAAGTAATGCTTCAACTAAATCTTCGGGTTTTTTTACAATTTCCAAAGGTAATCGCATGATATTTGTATAAGCTTGCAGTTGTTCAATCGCCCCTACTCTAAAAGAGTCTAAAGTAACAATACCCACTTTATTATCTTGTCCCAGTTTATACGCATAACGTGCTGCTAGCTTTGCAATTGTTGTTGTTTTTCCAACACCTGTAGGTCCAACCATCATGGTTATTTTACGTTGATGTTGACGTAAAGGAACTTCATGCTTTATAGGAATAATACGACGTAAAATAAGCTTAAAAAAATCATTGACTTTTTTAGGGTTTGACTTTAAAGGAACAGGCAAATTCTTGATTGTTTTTTTCATAATCGTATAAGTCATTTCAGGATCAAACTCATTATCCTCAAAAAGATTATACATATCAACAAACTCTAAAGGAATCGTCAAATCATAAAGCTGGCTTTTAGGATCCCAAATAGATTTTTGAACCTTTTCAATTGCCTCTTGCATCTTAAGAATCTCTTCTTTAAAATCATACACTGAGGCAGCAAATTTTGTATCTTTTCGAGGATCACTAGAGACCAATTTTTTCGTAAACTGAGACGTATTTGTCGTTTTTACCTCTTCATTTTCGTCTTCAAGCCCAACAATAACTTCATACATAGGTTCATTATCATCAGTTGAAATCTTTTTGGTTGAGATGACAATTGCTTCTTCACCACACTCCTCTTGAGCGTGTTTAAGAGCGATAGATGGTGTTTTACCTAAAAAAGAGAGCATATTCATCGTATACGACCATCTTTATAAATTTTTTCTGTTTTTCCATTAGCTTTTTTTATAATTATATACTCATCAGTTTCATTAAGAACTCTACCAGACTTTTCAATCTGGATTGAACCAAAATCAAACAGTACAGTTTCATTTTTATAATTTTTCAAACTTTTTTCACAAAGTATAAAACCTTTGTTAATATAATGACTTGTTCTAAAAGCTTGAGACTCTAATTTCTTTAAGGTAACTGGCGTACAGCTTTTTCTTACCTTTGGTACATTTTTTACTGTAAGATGTTTAATCGTAATTTTTGTATTGTAAGGTATTGCCTCTTTTGCAACAAGAACATTGATAGCGTAAGCATTAACTGTAAACAAGAATAAAAGAATAAAACACTTAAGCTTTAAGTTCAACAATATTACCTCCACTTTGCGCTGTTAATTCATCAACTATCTCTTTATACATTTGCTGAATTGGTAAAACAATCGATGCTAACTTAGCATTGAGTTTATAAAGATTTCGTAGTTCATCCTCTAAATTATCTACTTTTTCTCGATAGACATTGACATCTTCACCATTTTGAAGAGCTTCAACAAGGAATCCATTAAGCTCTTGTTTTAATGCAGCAATTTGATCCATCATTGCTTGTTTTTTTTCATTTCTTTCTAAAAGCTTTTCATTACGTGCAGCTTTTATATCTTCGATATCCAAATTAATTGACTCTTGCATTTTAAGAACTAAATCATGCATCTCTTTAACAGTTTTTTCAATCATAATCTATCCAATTCTTTACTTATTTTCACTCAAATATCTATAGAGTAAATCACTTATTCCCATTGTCCCAGCAGTATGTCTTGACATCGTTTCAGTATACATTCCTTTAATAATATCTGAACCTGCACCATCTCCTGCAAGATTAGTATTCTTTAACGATATATCCATCAATTGCTGCATAAAAAAGGACTCAAATTCATTGGCTACTTTACGTAAATTAGCATCTTCAATATTTGCTGCATCAAAATTATCATATTTTTTTGTATTCATTCTTGCTAATTCTAAACCTGTTGTATTTAAATCAATCATTGTTCCAACCTATCGAAGAAGTTCTCTTCTTCTAAAATATCCTCTTGGCTATCATCTGCAAAGAATCGCATCTCTACACGTCTATTTTCTGCTGCATTTTCACTTTTAGGACGATAAGAACCAAAAGCAGCTACCTTTAATTGTGCAGGGTCAATTCGATTTCGAATTAACTCTTTAACCACAGAGATTGAACGCAAAGCCGAAACATCCCAGTTATCTCTTGGTATTTCATCACTTTGATAAGGACTTCTATCCGTATGTCCTATTATCTCTATGTTAAAAACTTGAGGCATCGTCCTAATAACTCGTGCAATTTTTGCAATAAATCGTTTGGCTGCCTTATTTGTCAAGAGATACTCACCCTCTTCAAAAAGAACAGTAGAAGGAATATCGAGGGTAAACTCATTTTTCCCTTTTGTTATCTCCATAATCTCACTTTGGTCATTAGCTGATTCATTCACCTCTTTAACCATCTCTGAGACCTCTTCAGCAGCTGTTTCAATATCAGCAGCAGTATCATCGCTTTCGCTTGAACTCTCCTGCTCAGAGTACTCTTTTGTTTGTTCTTTTACATTGGAATTTTGGTCTAAGAAACCCATTGCTTTTCGCATAATATCAAAATATTCTTCAACTTTTTTCTTATCCATAATTGCCATGGATAACAGTAAAATAAAAAAAGTTAAAAGCAGTGACATAAGGTCACCAAATTGAACAAGCCAACCTGGTAAACACTTAGGACATTCTGGACACTTTTTACCTGCCATATTTTTTTACTACTCCGGAATCTCAGCTAAAATAGCATTGAGTTTCATTTTTATATTACCAATAGAGTCCTCTGCAGCAATCATTGCAGTACCTGCAATAATAACTTCACAAGCCGTAACTTCAATTTTATGTTTTTGTGTCAGCTTACTTTCAAAAAGTCCTGCAAATAGTGTTCCAATTAAAGCTCCATACATAGTTGTTAATAAGGCAACAGCCATAGCTGGACCAACAGCTGCTGGATCAGAAAGATTTGCAAGCATAGCAACAAGACCAACAAGGGTACCAATCATTCCCATCGAACCTGCAGTTCCTCCAATATTTGTAAACATCTGGATTACCGTT
>CAZIES010000041.1:0-19189 GCA_964538295.1 uncultured Arcobacter sp.
ATGGATTTTAAAACTTTTACTTTACAATTGTCACTCTCTTCCTTTAAATTTTATTTTTATTGCATTTTGTAATATTTTTATACAAATATCACATAACGTGATAAACTTTAACAAAAGGAGTTATCATGGTTATTCACGAAGATTTAGACACACTTTACAGAAAACTTGATTATGCCCAATGGCAAAAAGAGGCAAATAGAGGCTCAGATCAACTTTTTAAACAGAGCATTCAACTTGTTAATTTTTATAAAAAAGAGATTGCAAAACTTTCTAAGAAAAAAGGAATCTTTAAACAGTTAACAATGTTTTAAGAGAGCTTCATTTAATGGTTGCCAAAATTAATTCACGCAAGGTTTTACAAGCAACTGCCGTTGAAACACCACTTGCATCATGTTTTGGAGAGAGTTCAACAACATCTAGTCCAACAACATTTTCAAGTTTTTGAAGAGTTCCAATAATCTCAAGCATTTGATGAAAGTTGATACCACCAGGCTCTGGTGTTCCTGTTCCAGGAAAAACAGAAGGATCAAAAACATCTAAATCTATGGTAATATAGACAGGTTCATTTTTCAAACGTTTAACACAAGAAGGTAAAGTATTAAAAGTAAATTTTTCTAAGTGAGAATGTTTTTTTGCCCATAAAAACTCCTCTTTTAGCCCAGAACGAATACAAAACTGATTAAGTTTATCATCACCTACTAAATCATAAATACGACGCAATACAGTTGCATGAGAAAAAGTTTCACCTAAATAATCTTCTCTTAAATCAGTATGGGCATCAAAATGAATAATATTTAAATTGGGGTACTTTTTAACCAAAGATTTTACAGGAGCAAAAGAGACAAGATGTTCTCCGCCAATCATGATAGGTATTTTATTAGCTTCAACAATTTCATCAACTGTAGCCTCAATCATTTCTAAAGCTTTCATTTTATCACCAAAAGGTAACTCTAAATTACCATAGTCAAACAAGTTTAACTCTTCTAGATCTTTATCTAAATAAGGCGAGTAACTCTCAATTGCCCACGAATCCTCTCGCATGGATGCAGGGGCGAATCTTGCACCTGGTTTAAAAGAAGTTGTACCATCAAAAGGTACGCCAAATAAAACAGCTTGTGAATCTTCAAAACTACTTTCAAAACCAATAAAGGTACTACTTTGTGCTTTCATTTAAAGTTTCCTTTCAAAGTTATACATATCCATATAACGAAATGCTAAAAGATTTTCTAAAATAGCAAATATCACTATAAAATTAATAAAAGAACTTCCTCCATAAGAAAAAAGTGGTAAAGGCAAGCCCACAACAGGAGCAAAACCAATTACCATAAAAATATTAATACTCATATTTAAAAACAGCAATAGCCCCAAACCTGAGGCAAAACAGCGAATAACATAATCATCTTGGAAAAAATAATTTAACGATAAAAGATGAACAATAAGCAAGAGATATATTAAAATCAAACCAATAGCACCAATAAAACCATACCGTTCAACTAAATAGGCAAAAATAAAATCACTAGTAGCAATGGGCAAAAACTTTAACTGTGTTTGTGTCGCTTCATCAGAGTTTTTTCCTAATAATCCTCCTGAACCAATAGCAATAATAGATTGTTGAACATGATAACTTGGCTCTTCGGAGATAAAATCATGAATTCGTTTTTTCTGATAATCTTTAATTAGATAAGTATAAATAAATGGTGAAGCTATACCAATCATAAAAATAATAGTCACCCAAATTTTCCAATGAACACCAATAATAAATAAAATACCATATCCTACAAGAAGTAATACTAATGCTGTTCCTAAATCAGGCTCTTTTGCAATTAAAATAAATGGTACTAAAATAAAAAATGAAAAATAGATAAACTCTTTTAAACGATACCCTCCTCTAGGAGGAGGTTGACTTGCCACTAAGTGTCCTATCATCAAAAGAAAAATTGGTTTAATAAGTTCAGAAGGTTGAATAGTTGCATTCGTACCTGGAATCTCTAGCCAGCGTTGTGCTCCTAGTTTTGTTACCCCAAAAAGTTCAACAGCAATAAGTAAGGCAATTCCTAACCAATAAAAAAATGGTATCAACCTTATATTTCGTCTTACAGGAAGAAAAAAGACCACAATAAATGAAGCAAATGCAATTGAAAAGTATATTAACTGTTTTTGTGCTAATATTTCATTTGTTTCACTGATTAAATGGTAAGAGAAATAAACCAATGGTAAAATAAATATAATTAATAGATAATCAAAATGGGAAATAATTCTTTTATCAATAAAATGCATAATGAAAGAGTATCAAAATATGAATAAAACCTTTATTGTTCACGAAGAGAATCGTTTAGATAAATTTTTAACTCCTCACATAGAAGCTTCTAGAAATCAAATTGAACACTTAATCAAAAAAGAGTTTGTCAAAGTTAATGGCAAAATCATACCTAAAACAGGATATAAACTAAAAGTCAACGATGAAGTGGAAGTTAACTTTCCTCAAATTGAAACTTCAAAAGAGGTTACCGTTGATTTTGATGTTGAAATTATCTATGAAGATGATGCCATTTTAGTGGTTAATAAACCTATGAACTTAACAGTTCACGATGCCCCAAGTGTTAAAGATGCAACTTTAGTTGATTGGTTAAAATCAAAAGAAATCTCTTTATCAACTATTAGTGGTGAAGAGCGACATGGAATTGTACATCGTTTGGATAAAGGTACTAGTGGTGTTATGGTTATTGCAAAAACTAATGAAGCACATGTTCACCTTGCAAAACAACTGGAAAACAAAAGCATGGGACGTTATTATCTCGCCCTAATAGATTTGCCTTTAAAAGATCATACAATTGTTGAAAAACCACTGGGACGTAATCCCAATAATCGACTGAAAATGGCAGTTGTTACAAATGGTAAAAATGCAAAATCTGCTTTTGCTAAATTGAAGCTAAGCTGCAATGAAAAATATGAGCTTATTGCGGCTAAACTATTTACAGGTAGAACCCATCAAATACGCGTCCATTTAGCGTCACTAAATCGCCATATTTTAGGTGATAATTTATACGGATTTAAGGGTGAGTTAAATAAAATAAATAGATTTTATTTACATGCATATAACCTATATTTAACTCATCCTACAACAGGAAAGGAAATGAGTTTTAAAGCAAATATACCTTATGATATTAATAATTTTTTAAATGATAATTTTGACAGGGAGAAAATTAATGAAAAACTGGATGAAAATTATATCATCTCTATTTTTGATTCTTTTAATTAGTGGTTGTAGTACTAAAAATGGGATGTTAGATTCTAGCCAACCAAAAATTGATGATTCTTTAGAAGTTGTTGATTCTGGGTCTATTAGACACATATCAGAGATTACTTCAATTGCCTTTGAATGGCGAAAAGTTGATGACCCACGAGTAAATGGATACAACCTATACCGAGCCAATGTACAAGAAGATGGCGATAAACTCAAACAAGTTAATTTTATAAAAAACAGATATGCGACACACTTTGTTGATGAAGATTTAGAACCAAATACTAAATACATTTACTCATTCTCAAGTAACACTGAAAGTGGCTATGAATCAAAACCTACTACCTCAGTAGAAGTAACAACTGCAGACCGTCCAGAAGCAGTCCCTTTTATTCAAGCAATTTCAAACTTACCACGACAAATAAAAGTTTTATGGCGTCCTCATAGTAGCCTAAATATTGAGTACTATAAAATCGAACGTTCAACACCTCAATCATCAGAGTGGGATAACTTAGATACCCTTGATGGAAGATTGCAATCTGAGTTTATTGATACTGATTTAGAAGACAATGTTGTCTATATTTACCGAGTAACAGCATATACCTTTGAAGATATTCCTTCATACCCAAGTAAAATCGTCAGAGCGCAAACTAAGCCACTACCAGCAGGTGTTATGAGTTTACGAGCTTCAACAGATTTACCACGAAAAATCATGTTAAACTGGCAACCTTCTGAAAACAGTGATATTGTTCAATACAACGTTTATAGAAATGATTCAGCTGATGGTTCTTTTGATATGCTAAAAACCGTCTCTAAAGAGACATTACAATATGAAGACTTTATCAATGAAGATGGAAAAACCTATTTTTATAAAGTCACTGCAACAGATATTGATAATTTAGAGAGTAGTATTCACAAAAATGCTGTTATGGGAATAACTTTACCAAAGCTAAATAAACCTGTTTTAACGTTAGCACAAATTCAAGGTGAAAAAGCTATTTTAAATTGGATTCCAGGTGATAAAAGAGCATCACACTATACAATTTATAAAAATATAAAAGATGGTATGTTTGATTCAAGACAAGAAAAATTTACAAATATTACTGATTTACGATTTGAAGACAATGATATTGTAAGAGGAGTAGAGTATAAATACTCTGTTGAATCTGTTGACCAATATGGTATTGTTTCAGAAGCAACCAATGAGACACTTTTGGTTCTACCAAAACTTCAAGAGGTAGCACCATAAAATATGCCGCACATTGTCTTTAAAAAACAAGATTTAAAATCAACTCCAATCACTTCAAATGGAGTTGATTTTACTTTTTTAGCAACCTCATTTAATAATACTGCCAAAGAGCGTCGAACAGAATATAAAATTGCAGTACAAAGCGATAACAAAGAATTCCTTCTTACTTTAAAACATAAAGAAGAAAATTATCTTTTAAAAGCAGATAAAGTAACGCGAGTTACTCCTATTGAGATTGTTAAAAATGCACTTAATGCTTATGTTGAAGCAAATAATGGCTCAATAATTTTTTCAAATACTACTAATCTTTCACAAAAAGTACAACCAGATAAAGAGTATTTAAAAGATATTGACTTTTTTGTCAATGATTTTGAAACAACAAAAGAGATTCAAATTGAAATTGGTTTTGGAAGTGGACGGCACCTCTTACATCAAGCTGCTAAAAACCCTGATGTTCAATTTATTGGACTTGAAATTCACACCCCATCAATTGAACAACTTTTAAAACAGATAAAAATTCAAGGGTTAACCAATATTTTAGCAGTTAATTACGATGCAAGACTTTTTATGGAATTTATTAAGTCCAATCAAGTGGGAAAAATATTTGTACACTTTCCTGTACCTTGGGATAAAAAGCCACATAGACGTGTCTACTCAAATGAGTTTATTGCTGAAGCTCTTCGTGTTTTAAAGCCATCTGGTACGTTAGAATTACGTACAGATAGTAGAAAATATTTTGATTATTGTATGGAGTTGCTCACACATCTTGACAAAGGAAAAATTACTCTTGATATTAATAAAGAGTTAATGGTTTCTAGTAAATATGAAGATCGATGGAAAAAACAGGGTAAAAATATTTATGATGTTGTTTTAGAGTGTCAAAGTGAAAGTGAAGAGGTATCACACCAATTTGACTTTGACTTTGATAAAACAATCAATTTTGATACCTCAAAAAAAACGCTTCCTACAAAAGCGATTGTTCAAAAAGATTATGTTGTTCATGTGGAAGAGATATATGATATTAACCAATTTGAGAATTCTGGATTAATCCAAGTCACCCTTGGAAGTTTTAACCGACCAGTCACTAAATATCTTTTAGTAAAAAATGGTAAAATATCCTATTTTCAAGGAAAACCAATCCCAACCAGTGCTAATATAAAAGCGCATGAGAAGTTGAAAGAGATTTTATGATTGAAGCAAAAAATATTTATTTAGCCTATGATGAAAATAAGTTTATTATAAAAAAAGGTACCTTTAGTATTAAAAATAAAGAGTTCATCTTTATTGGAGGAAACAGTGGTAGTGGTAAATCTACTCTGCTTAAATCTTTTTATGGTGAAATTCCTTTAAAACATGGAAGTCTCACTATTGATAATCACAAGCTCAATAATATTTCAAGCAAAAATCTTAAAACCTTACGAAAAGATATTGGTATTATCTTTCAGGATTATAAACTCATTAAAGAGTGGACGATAGAAGAAAATATCATGCTTCCTCTTAAAATTAATGGTTATCCTCATGATGTTTCAGTAGTCCAAGCAGAAAAACTTTTAGCACACGTTAAACTAAGTCACCGAAAAGGATACTATCCTAATGAACTCTCAGGGGGAGAACAACAGCGAGTTGCTGTAGCACGTGCTTTAGCACACAATCCTAAAATTATCATTGCCGATGAGCCAACAGGTAACTTGGATGACTACTCTGCTGATGTTGTTTGGAATCTATTAAAAGGAGCTAACGAACAATTAGGCATTACCGTTGTTGTTGTAACACACAGGGTTCCTAAAAACTTTGGTATTCGTTCGCGACAATTTAAAATTCAAGATGGAATAATTTATGAAGTCTCTTAAACATATATTTGCCTTTACAATCCCGTTAACTGCAATGTTAATCACTTTTGCAATTTTTCTAATTACTAATAATATGGTTCAAGATTATAAAGTTAAAATATCCAATGATTACTCAATTGTTATTGTAACCTATACCCCTCTTGATAAACAAAGCATGGATGAGCTTGCAGGTATTAAAGTTAAAACTATTGCCACACTAAAAAAAGAGCAAATTTTAGAGAATGTACAGAGTGATTTATCACGGTCTTCACTTAAACTTTTAAAACAGAAGCTGCCTCATTTTTACCAAATATATTTAGAAAATTTTCCAACAACCACTGAACTTTCTGCAATAAAACATGAACTTAACAAAAATAAAAATATTAAAAAAGTAGAGATATTTTCAAAGAACCATAGCCAAGTCTATCTACTTTTACTTTTAATTAATAATATTATTATCATTCTTTTTGCAGTTATTTTGATTTTTGCAATGATTATTTTATCGAAGCAAGTAACCATTTGGTTTTATGAACACAATGAACGCATTACAATTTTTCAGCTTCATGGAGCTTCGATTCTTTACAGTGCCTCTACTGTTTTAAAATATGCGATGTTAGGAGCACTCATTTCATCACTGATTGTATCAGGGATTTTTGTCTTTATTACAAACAATTTACTTATGGTAGTACCTGCTGAACTTACAACTGTCATTAATACTACTTTTGTTTTAAAGTACGAAATTGCAAAACTTTTTGGTTTATCTTTTGGGATTTCAATCATAACTATTTTTGGTGTATTGTTTAAGTATAAAATTAAAAATGATTAAACTACTTTTTTTACTTTTTATAACTGTTAGCTTAAGTTTTGCTGCATCCAATGATTTGGATAAAAAAATCAAGTCGCAAAAAAACTCTTTAGCAAAGCAATCAAATGTAAAAAAAAGAACAGCAACAAAAATTAAAACCTTAGCAAAACAGATTAATTCACAAAGTTATGAACTAAAAAAACTTGAAGATGAAATTAAAATAGTTAATGCAGATATTGATGAACACCAAAAACTTTTAAGTAGCTCAAAAAATGAACTCTCAGTTTTAAATTTAAAATCAAAAGTTTTATTAAAACGAAAAATCTCTTCAGAAGATCAACTAATTGATTTAATTATTGAAGACTATTCTGCATCAAAAGCGATTCAATTAGCTAATGAAAACTCTTTAGAGGAGTTAATTAACAGTGAAATTTATCATCTTATTTCTCAAAATACACGTGATATTATTCTAAAAATTGATAATAAATATATGGAAATAGCCCAAGAAAAAATCTCTAATGAAAAGAGTGTTTCCCAACTCTCAACTTATATTGAAAAAAGAAAGAAGAAAATAAAAATACTTAATTTCTTAAAACAAAAACACTCAAAATCATTAAAAAATTTAGAAGGCAAACACAAAGAGTACCAAACTGCACTAAAAAAAACAATCAAAAAACAAAAGTCACTTGCAGATTTACTTGGAAAATTAAATATTCTTAAAAAAGAGGAACTCAAAAAAGAGCGTATCAAAAAAGAGAAAGAACGACAACGACTTTTAGCCTTAAAAAAACAACAAGAAGCACAAAAAAAGACCAGTCGTACACAAAAACAAGTACAAGCTAATAATGCTGAAAAAATTGACTTAGATGTACGAATGTTAGGTTCATCGACAAAAGGTGTAAAAATCACACGATATCGAGGTAGTAAAACCATTGCTCCACTTAAAAAATATACTATCACTAAAAAATTTGGTAAATATTTTGACCCTGTTTATAAGATAAAACTCTTTAATGAATCAGTGGTTTTAAAGAGTCATCAACGACGAGCTAAAGTGTATGCTATTTTAAATGGTAAAGTTGTCTATGCTAAACAAAATGCTGGAATGTTAGAAAATGTTGTTATTATTCAGCATAAAAATGGACTCCATACTATTTATTCACATTTAGACAAAATTTCACCAACGCTTCGAGTTGGAAAATGGATAAAAAAAGGGTATGTTGTAGGTCGAGTAGATGAAAATTTAACTTTCCAAGCAACAAAAAATAATGCGCATATCAATCCAATAGATTTATTTAAATAAAAATATAAAGGGGACTTATGAATAATAAAAATTTTATTATACAGCTTATTTTAATGGTTATTATTATTGCCGTAACAATTACCACGCTTAGTCTTTACAACCTAAGAACAACTGGTGTTAAATCAGCCCTTCATAATGCTCAATCTATATCTGAAGTCATCAAAAGTGGACTGACATCTCATATGGTTAATCAAAACATGAATCAAATTGATACTTTTTTACAATCAGTCTCCAACATTAAAAATGTTGAAAAACTTTGGCTAGTTCGAAGTGAATTGGTCAATAAACAATTTAATACTAAAAGTCAAAGTTCTCCTCGTGATGAAATTGATAAAAAAGTTTTACAAACAGGTCAAATGCACTATGAAATTGATGAAGGTATTACTAAAACTGTTGTAAGAGTAAGTATTCCATACAATGCCGTTGCTGATAAAGGTATTGATTGTTTACGATGCCATATTGTTCCCCATGAAGCAACATTAGGTGCAGTTTCATTAGTCTTAGATATAAGCACCATCAAAGAGATAGGAATAGAGTCTATTTATATTATTACTCTACTTATTTTAGCAGCTATTATCTTTATTATTATCTTTAGTAAACGTATTTTAAATCCATATATTAAACTCTTTGAAAAGTTTAAAGCCAACATGGCTCAAGCAACTATAGGTAAATTTAAAAAGATAACTCCTCCAGTAGGCTTATCAAGTGAAATGGTTCATATTACTGATGAGTATAATAATTTAATGACAACATTTAGAGACACTGCAGGTGATATTGACAAAAAACTTCAAGGTTTTGTAGGTCATAATATTTCAAACAAAAACCGTAATCCTCTAAATGAATCAAAAGAGATTATCAATAACCTCTCCAACCTTTACCAATTTAAAAAGCAAGTTGAACATGATGAAAGTAAAGAAGAGATTTATCGACGTTTAGGTGAAGTATTTAAAAATAAATTCAATATTAATAACTTTACTTTTATAGAGATAGATATGCTTAAACATAAAATGACAAAAGTTCAAGAACTAGGCGACTCTTTCTACTGTGAAAAAACTATGTGTGAATCTCCAGAATTATGTCGAGCAGCACGAACTAAAAATGATGTTGTTTCTATTGAGCATCATAACAGTTGTAGCTATTTTGAAAAAGAGGATAAGTTTTATTACTGTTTTAATATTAACGTTGCTAAAAGTTTATACTTAATAGTACATTGTGTCTGTGATACAAAAGAAGAATTAGAAGAGTTAAAAGATAAAGTTATCTTTATACGAAGTTACTTAAAAGAGTCAGCTCCAGCACTCGAGGTAAAACAACTAATGAATGCACTTAAAGAGTCAGCCTTTAGAGATGGATTAACTGGGCTATATAATAGAAAATTCTTAGATGAACATACGAAAAAACTAATACCACAAGCAAAACGTGAAGAGATTAATATCGGTGTTCTTATGTTAGATATGGATCACTTTAAAGCAGTAAATGACGAATATGGACATGATATTGGGGATAAAGTTCTCAAAGAATTAGCACGTATTTTAGAAGAGACCGTACGCGAGTCTGATTTGGTCATTCGATATGGTGGAGAAGAGTTTATTATTCTTCTTGTTGGTGTTAAAACAGAAGAAGATGCCCTTACTGTTGCCCATAAAATTGGTCAAAATGTACGAGAAAATGAGATTGATGTTTATGCAGGTAGTAAACTACGAAAAACCGTTAGTCTTGGTCTTTCAATGTTCCCAGAGGATTCTACATCACTGGATACAGTTCTTAAAAATGCAGATATTGCCCTTTATGAAGCCAAAAACTCAGGTCGAGATAAAGTTGTACGGTTTAGTGAAGAGCAAGTATCTAGTGTAGATCTTTTTTAGATGAAACTCTACATTGATGCCGATGCACTTCCTAACCTTTTAAAACCTATTCTTCTTCGTGCAATTGAAAGGCTGCACTTAGAAACCTATGTCATTGCCAATAAAAAAGTCTCTATAGGTAAAGCTTCAACCATTCACTATATGATAGTTGAAGCAGGAGCCGATGAAGCAGATAATAAAATTGTTGAACTTTTAGATGAAGGTGATTTAGTTATTACTGCTGATATTCCTTTAGCCAATAGAGTTATCACTAAAAATGGCCATGCTATTGACCACCGTGGAGAAATCTACACAAAAGATAATATCAAACACTACTTAGCAATGAGAAACCTCATGCAAGAGATACGCGACAGTGGAGAAGTGACTAAAGGACCAGCAGCCTTTTGTCAAAAAGATTGTCAAAACTTTGCTAACTCACTTAATAAGTTTTTACAAAGTGTTCTTTAAATCCACAATTAATCTATAATTATCTTTTACAATACCTTCATATCTTGGAGGTAAAAAATGAAACTCTTTTATCTATTAATTATCCTAACCTTTTTTCTTAAAGGGTGTTTTTCTTCCTACCCCTTAAATCTTTCAAAAGAAGAGTATTCACAACTGAACCTCCAAGATAAACTAAAAGTAAAAGAAAGACAAGCAAAACTAGATAATCAATTACGTATTCAAAAGGTACAAAAAAAGCGTGAAGAGAATAAATATGCCCACGAATTAGCTCTTATTGAAAAAGAAAAAGTAGAAAGATTGTATAACAAAAGTGATGAAAAACTCTATGTCTCCATCTCAAATGGTAGTATAAAGTATTTAAAAAAAGGCTACTTTATCAAACCTTTTGAAATTGTACCTTATGAAGTAAAGCGCCTTAATATATATGCAAAAAATTCAACAAGAATTCATCATAACTTATGGGTAAGTTTTCAACCAGAAGGATTTTACATAGGTCTTTATCCACCCAAACAGCTACAACACCTTAAAAGTTTTATCACAGCTAATATTGATGAGCTTATCACCAATAGTTACTATCAACCTTTTGTTATACCACGTAGTCAAAGATGGTATTTAGATAAAAAGTACAAACTCTCTTTTAAACATCAATATGAAGCCAAAAATATAACGGTAATCTTATATTTAAAAGAGTCTAGAAAAAGAAGGTTTAATTAACTCTTCTTCCTACGTGCTTTTTTACGTGCTTTTTTCTTTTTAGCTTCTTTATGTTTTTTAGCCTCTTTTTTCTCAACTTTTCGAATCTTTTTTTTCTTACTTAATTTCGGTCGTTTAGTATCTGATTTTGCAGGCTTTTTCTTTTTTTGTTTTGGTTTAGTTGATTCTTCTTGATATTCTATTTCAACATCAACTTCATTTTCTTCAGTCATGATTTTCCTTATTTTTATGATAGAAGTATAGCGTGATTATTATATTTTGAATATAAAAAGTTTTAATAATTTAAAAAAGTAGAGGAGTTAAAATTTAACTCCAAAATTTAAAGTTACAACTCCAGGTATTAAAGTAGTATCTATATATACTTTCTTATAAATAAATCTTGCAAATAGACCTGGAACTATTAATTTATCATTATCCATAACATAACTACTATTGACATTTTTAGCTTCCATATCTTTTTTATCATAACCATTTGCTAGATATATTTTCCCCCCAGTTTCTATTTCAAAGTCTCCCTTGTTATATGTATCATAAGAGTATTCACCTAATATATAAACACTAGTATTATCAAAAGAGTTTTTCATGACTCCTAAACCATAATTGATATTAGACCTTCCATTTTCTGCTTTATTGTTCCAAGCATTTAATCCAATAAAAAAATTAGGATGTTCTTCATTAAGATTTCTATTGTTTAACAAAAAATGGTTTGATAAAGAGTAAATATTTATATATTTTATATCTTTTTCAAAATCAAAAGCGTAGAGATTTGTTAAGTATGTAAGCATTGTTGTAATACTTAAAAAAATAAATTTATTTAATTTCATTTTTCTTTCCTTTAGATATTTATTTTAGCTAAAACATATTATACAAAGCCTGTATAATTATTAATTAACGGATTAGTCAATTAAGTATCATGTTCCCATAATTTTATAATAAATATTTATTCTATATAAAATACTCTTAAAAAAAAAGAGTTATGATAATAAATATATTTGGATATAAATCAAGGCAGAAGAATTTAAATTTGAAGGAGATTACATGAAAGTAAGTGACTGAGAGTTTGGATTATTTCAACACAGAGTTATGCGCAAAAATATTTGTTAGCATAAGTCTGGGTTGTGTCAGCAATACAAAAGGGATAAACCCTTTTATATTATAATTAGTGAAGGTCTGCGTTAAGTTTAACTTCTCTAGTAGATCTCATTGCAATAATTTGACCTGTTACAGAGTTTTGTCTGAAGTGAACTCCATTTACCCCAATAAAGTCCATACCTCTCATAAGCTCTTTAATCTCTTTTTCTGGGTTTGCTTCTTGAAGTGATGCAACTGCTTTTTCAGAAAGTGTGATTTTAGTTCCTGGTAAAATCGTAATACCTGCATCTAAAATACAACCATCACCAATAGCTGTACCAGTACAAGAGTTTGCACCAAGAAGCGTGTTATCACCAATAGAAACTGGAACACCGTCAGTTCCTGAAAGAACACCAAGAATAGATGCTCCACCACCAACATCAGAACCAGCTCCAACAACTGCAGAAGAAGAAATTCTTCCTTCTACCATAACTGAACCTTCAGTTCCTGCATTGAAGTTAATATATGCTGCACCTGGCATTACTGTTGTACCACCAGCTAATTGTGCACCAAATCTTACTTTTGAAGTCTCTAAGATTCTTGTGTTATCAGCAGGAATTACATGAGATAAGAATCTTGGGAACTTATCTACCATTGTAATTTCTGGGTATTTATTAGCTAATTTAAGTGCAATTTCATTTTCTCTTAACCAATCTAATTCAATTGGAGTAGCTCCTGACCATGCACAATTGTGTAATTTACCAAATACACCATCTAAGTTAAGACTTCTTAATTTTGCTTTTCCAGTTGAAAGTGCGTAAAGTTTTAAGTATGCAGTTTCAGCAGTTTGAACTGGTGTATCTTCAAAAATAAATACCACTTTGAAATCATCGGCAATAAGACCTGACTCAATTGGTAAAGAAGCTAATTGAGAGATAACTTGAACATTTTTATGCTCTTCGCCTTTTGCTTCTGGAATGTATGGTCTAAATGACTCAATACAAGAAGTTAAGAATACATCACTTAATGGACATACTAATTCAGATTTAGTAGTATCAACTTCAACACCCGCTTCTTTTAATGCATTTAAGAAAATTGCTGCACTTCCATTGTTTTCATTCCAGTTTACAACTGGATACGTTGCTTGAAGTGTTTTTTCTGGGTTTAATTGTCCTCTATCAATTCTAGCAATACCAAATCCAATTGGGTTTCTGTACCAATCTTGACCTTGAATATCACCAACTAATTTTTTGAATTCATCTTTTGTATAAATCATAATGTTTCCCTATTTGAAATTTTTTGGGATTATACAATAATTTTTACTAATAAAAGCTAAAGTAGATTTGATTATAAAAAATAAATAATAAAGTCGTTACTAATGAACATTATCCATGTCAATAGTTGCATAAATCGAGTCAATATTATGCAGTGCTAAAAGTAGTGGTTTTACTAGTTTTGAACGTAATATTATTTCATATCGATACTTATTGGCTAACTTAAAAATGGCACATTCACTAAAACCAACAACTTCTATTTGCTCATTTTGCTCTAATTGTAACAAATATCTTTCCATCTCTTGTTTTGCTTTTAAACCATTGGTGTGAGCAAACATTACCTTTGCCATTTTAACGTATGGTGGATAAGAAGCTATCTCTCTTGCTTCAAACTCATCTTTTAAGAAACTTTCATATTTATTTAAATAATAATCAAAAAACTCCTTATTTTGTGTTTGTACAATAACTTCACCCTCTCCTTTTCGTCCACTTCGTCCTGCAATTTGAATAAGAAGAGATAGAGCTCGCTCACGTGCTTTAAAAGAATTCATATTTAATACTGAATCAATTCCAAGAATAACAGCCAGCTTGACATTATGATAATCATGCCCTTTTGAAAGCATTTGAGTACCTACTAAAATATCTATTTTATTACTGTTAAAATCATTTAAAATATCACGTAGTTTTTTATCGGTAGTGACTTCATCCCTATCAAAACGCTTTACTATCTTGCTAGGAAAGATTTCATTTAATCTATTTTCAACCTCTGCTGTTCCAACACGTAAATTATGAATAATGCCTGTTTGGCACGAGGGGCAACTTTCAGGTATTTTTTGAGCGTATCCACAGTAGTGACATTTAAGCGCTCTACTATTTTTGTGTAAACTCATAGAGACTGAACAATAAGGACACTCAACAGACTTACCGCAAGTTGTACACACTTGATACTTAAAGTTTGCTCGTGTTGGTAAAAACACGATAACTTGATTACCCTCTTGTAAAGTAGCACTAATTTTATTCAATA
The DNA here is from genome assembly GCA_964538295.1 of uncultured Arcobacter sp. Lineage (GTDB taxonomy): Bacteria > Campylobacterota > Campylobacteria > Campylobacterales > Arcobacteraceae > Arcobacter_A. The sequence goes on from CAZIES010000041.1 coordinate 14,820, forward strand.
TGCCTTGACTTAAGCTATCACTGCTTTGATCATAAAAAATACTCTTTTTTGTATTAAAGTAGGTTTTTTCTAGCCTAAAATAAGGTACCTTATGAAAAGAAGTACTTGAAGGAGTAGCACTTCCTAAAATTAATTTAATACCCTTTTTTGTTGCCATATAAAGGGCTAAATCTTTAGTATGATAACGAGGTTTGCTATCACTTTTATAGGACTCATCATGCTCTTCATCAACAATAATACACCCTAATTTAGAAAAAGGTAAAAACAAGGCTGAACGTGCCCCTGCTATTAAACGAATATCACCATTAAGGAGTCCTTCTATAATTGCTTGTTTTTTCTTTTTAGTGATTTTTGAGTGCCAAATAGCTACACTTTTATCAAATACTTTTTCCAAACGTTTTTGCATTTGAGGTGTTAGTGAGATTTCTGGCATAAGCATTACTGCTTGTTCACTATTATTTAGATGTTCTTCAATAGTTTTTATATAAATTTCTGTTTTCCCCGAGCCTGTATTTGCAAATAGTAAAGATTGCTCTTTTCGTTTACAAAAATTAAATGCCTCTTGTTGTTCTTTTGAAAAAGCTATTTCACTATTGAATTCAAAATCTCTTTCCTTGTAAGCTATTTCACTATTAAAAGGGGTATAAATACTCAAAGCTTCACCTAAAGAACAAACGTAATATTGTGAAATAAATATTGCAATCTCTAACATATCTTGTGAGTAAAACTGTGTAGTTATCTCTTCTATCTTTACACATTTAAATGAGGGTTGTTCAACTTTTTTAATAACTACTGCATCTGAAAGTTTCTTGCGCCCACGAAGTGTTACCCCAATTAACTGACCAACAGTTAAATCTTTAGCACTACTATAGGTTAAATTTTGTAAAGGTGATTTTAACAGAGCTACTTCATAATAGTTCATTGATATAACTCTTTGCATAAGGTTTGTGAGAAATCACAATCAAAGGTTCCTTTAGTTTTATCATAACTAAAAATAAGATTTTCACTGGAAGTAACATAAATACTATAAGTACTGTTAGACTCTTTTATCCACTTTGCAACATTTTTTTCACTATGGGAAGTTGAGAAAACAGGGTACTCTAAAATATTATCAAAGAGTCTAGTATTATGAATATTAGATAGGGCATTATCTAATTGTAAAGGATAGTTCTGTGCTTCTCCTAAAAGTAAAGCTTTGTTATATTTTTTTATAATCGCACTACGTATTAAAGCAACATCACTTTTAATTTGAATGAAATTTGCTTTTTCTAAACTAAAAAATCCTTTATACACAGCAACACTTGCAAGAATACTAGTAATGACTAAAACAATAAGTGTTTCAACAAAGGTAAATGCTTTAAGTAACATTACTCGTCAGGAAGCTTTTGAGAAATTTTTGTCACTTCTTCTTTAAAATTATTAAACTCTTGAGTCATACGTAAATAAGCAAGGAGAAGTTCTTTAGTCGACATATTTCGATTAGTATCTAAATACTTTGTTATATCTTTTTCTAAAGATGTATCGATGTTAATAGTATAAGCCATATTATTTATATGGAAAGTTAAACTTTTATCACTCACTCTCTTTTGCCTTCATTAGCGTTAAGGTGCTATCAATTTTAAGTAGCATATCTTGATTATGGCGAACAAGCTCATCATTTTTGTTTTTCAAAGCTTCAAGCTCCATTTTTAGAGCGCTGTTTTCAAATTTTGCTGTTTCATAATCATGCATTAGTTTTTCAACTTGAGTATTTAATTTTTCAATTATTGTCATGGCACTATTTTATCAAAAATTAACACATATCAAACTTATTTATTATTATTTTGGTAAAATCACAAAAAATTCTGGAGCTTCTTTTGCGTATATTACTGATTTGTAGTGCTTATAATGGTTTAACCCAACGGGTACATGATGAACTACTTTTACTTAATCATATCGTTTCTATTGAGTTTGCACTCTCTAACAATCATATGCAAGAAGCAGTTGAACTCTTTCATCCAGAACTTATAATCTGTCCCTTTTTAAAAGAAAAAGTACCTACTCAAATTTGGCAAAACTATAAATGTATTATTATTCATCCAGGAATTATTGGTGATAGAGGACCATCCTCTCTTGATTGGGCAATCCATGAAAATCAGCAAGAGTGGGGAGTAACTGCATTAGAAGCCATAGAAGAGATGGATGCTGGTGATATTTGGGCAAACTTTAATTTTCCTATGAGACAATCATTTAAAGCCTCTATCTATCGAAAAGAGATAACTAAAGCGGCTGTTAAAACTCTACAAAAAGTATTGGAAAATATTGGCAAAAGTGATTTTACTCCACAAAAACTTGATTATTCTAACAAAGAAGTTAAAGGAGAGCTCAAACCTTTAATGCAACAAACCGTACGAAGCATAAACTGGCAAGAGGACAATTCAGATACCATCATACAAAAAATAAATGCCGCAGACTCATATCCTGGGCTTTTAGACACCTTGTTTGATGAAGAGTTTTATCTTTATGGAGCACACAAAGAAGACCAACTTAAAGGTGACACTCCTGGAAAAATTATTGCACGTCGGCATGGAGCAATTTGTCGAGCTACGATTAATGGAGCTGTTTGGATTAGCCATTTAAAAGCAAAAAGTAAAAATAGCTTTAAACTTCCTAGTGCAACCCTACTTAAAGATAAGCTCAAAGGCATTTTAGAAAATAGAATTCCATTAGTACTTGAAGAGCAAAGGGAAACATTCAAAGAGATTTATTATAAAGAAAAAAATGAAGTAGGTTATCTCTATTTTAACTTTCATAATGGTGCTATGAGTATCGAACAGTGTGTACGTCTTAAATATGCTTATGAGATGATACGAGACTCAAAAGATATTCAAGTTTTAGTACTTATGGGTGGGCATGATTTCTTTTCAAATGGAATTCATCTTAATATTATGGAGGATTCAAAAAAAAGCGATGAAGATGGCTGGTCAAATATACATGCCATGAATGATATTGTACGTGAAATCATCCATACTCCTGATTTAATAACTGTTGCCAGTTTAGGAGCAAATGCAGGAGCTGGTGGTGCTATCATGGCACTAGCTTGTGATTATGTTATAGTACGTCATGGCGTCATATTAAACCCTCACTATAAAACACTTGGACTTCATGGAAGTGAATACTGGACCTATCTTTTACCAAAACGTGTAGGAAAAGAAAAAGCCTATGAGCTCACTGATAACTGCCTTCCTATTGGTGCGATTCGTGCTCAAGAAATTGGTTTAATTGATATAGTCTTTAATGAAGAGGAGTCTATCTATAAAGAAGAGTTAGAAAACTTTTGTGAATATCACGCAACAAAAGATGACTATTATGATTTTTTGGATGCCAAACAAGAAAAACGACAAAAAGATGAAAGAATTAAGCCCTTGGAGTCATACCGTAATGAAGAGTTAGAACATATGTATAAATCTTTTTATGAAAAAGACTCTTTATTTAATCAACTTCGTTGTGAGTTTGTTTATAAAATAAAACCAACACAAACACCAAAACGTTTGGCAATTCATCGTAAAAAGTGATATACTTAAATAAATTATCTTAGAAGGAGTGAATTATGGGTATAGCTTTACATTCTATTACTATTCCTTGTGCGGATAAGGTTATTGCTACGCACTTTTACTCTAGAATTTTTGGATTTCCTACTATTGGAAAACATGGAAAGACAATTCGTATACAAGTCAATGAAACATCATTTATTGATTTTAAAGCCAATGAAAGTTTTAATGTTGAGCAGTATAGCTTTAAAGTGGATGAAAAACTCTTTGATGCCATTTTAAACAATATAAAAAAAGAGAAGCTTCTGTTTGGAAGTGACCTAGATGAGTTAGAAAATAAACAACTCAATAGTTGGCATGGTGGTCGAGGTCTATTTTTTAGAGACCCCAACGGTCATATTATAGAACTACTTACGCAAAGTAGTCTATAAATATTACGCAATAAAGTTTTTACCCTGTTCATATAAAGCAGAAACTGCTTTTCCCCAAGCTGAAAAATTCTTAAGTTCTTTATCTTCTAATTTAAAGTGATTGATAATCTCCGAAGTTAACTCTGCTTCTTTTAAATCAAATTTATCATCAATATGCACAAGAATCATAAGTTCTAAAACAACAATTTTTTTACTTTTTAAGCTTTTAAAAGCATTAAGTGTCTCTTTTAAGTTAAATTCACTACTATCAAACATCACAGAATTTTCAATTCCCATTTCAACACAATACTCTTCTATAACATCTTGTTCTCGTTGTCCATACTCACCATCAACTCGTGCTAAATAGTGCGCAAGTTGTAAAAATGCAAATTTCTCTTTTGCTTGAAGTTTCATCAATAACATATACTAT
>CAZIES010000042.1:0-18913 GCA_964538295.1 uncultured Arcobacter sp.
GTGCTTTTCGTTCCGCTTCTTTTAATTTATCGATTAACTCTTGATTCAAAGTTGAAGCTTGTCCTGAACCTAATCCTAAAATACCATCAGCCATAATAAACTCCTACTTAGCTTTTAATTCCAAGAATCGTTTGAAGCATTTCATCAACAACAGTAACAATCTTTGCATTTGCTGTGTATGCTGCTTGAAACTTAATTAAATTAAGCATCTCTTCATCATTATCAACCTTGGTAATTTGGTCATAATTACTTTGAATTGATTGCTTAACTGCTTCTTGTGTATCTTTTAAAAAATCATTATTCTCTTTATCAGAAGAAACACCAACTCTTAATGCCTGAAAAAATTCAGCAAAAGATGCCTTATCTTCATCCTCATAATCTGTATTGGTTGAACCTTGTGGCTTTCCATTAAAGTAAATATCTTTTTTAAACTGCATGGTTGCTAAATAGTCCAAATCAACTTGGTCTAAATCATTAACAGCATCTTGGTTAAAAGTTAATGTTGCCACATCTCCACCAGTAAAAAGTCCTAAACTACGTACTGTACTTGTTGCATGAGTCGTTCCTGAATCATCAATAGCAGTTTCACCATAAACATAAGATTCATCACCAGTACGAATAAACTGATCTGTAATATCTGAAAGTGTTTTAGCAAACTTATCAAGCTGTGCTTTATAGCTATCAAACTTATTCATACCTGATTCACTATTTAAGTTGTCAATTTGAGCCTTCATCGAACCAGAACTCACAGGAATAACTTTATCAAAAACAGAAATACCTATATTATCTTCACCATCACCACTTTGTGCGTCATCTCGATAAACTACTTTTCTATTTTCAATAATTGTTGGATCACTATTATCTTTCTCTACAACGGTAATATTTCCACTAAATTGTCCCTTGACTCCACCAACTTCAGACTCTAAATATAAAAAGTGGTCACTCGTATCAATGGTTGTTTTATTCCCTTCATCATCCGTTGCATAGTGTCCATTATAAGCTTTTACTGAACCAGCTGTTCCAGCATCACTGTTAATTTTATAAACTAATGCTCTAATATAGTTATTCGCATCAACTTGATCATTGACACCATCACCATCTATATCAGCACCTAAGTTTTCTCCATAAGTAATTGTTACAGTATGCTCATTATCAAGTTTAAAAGAGATTTCATCATTACTATCAAAAGTAATTCCATCTAAAATATTACTGGTTGTTCCATCATCCATTAAGTAGCGATCTTTTTGAGGAATATACTCTTCAACTAAATTAACATCTCTAACATTAGTACTGTGTCTTACCGCTGTTGTCCCACCTATTTCTAAGGTATAATCATCACCAACTCTATTAACTTCAATATCTATATATTTAGACAACTCCTCTTCTAACTGATCTCTTTTATCAAGAAGTTCATTTGAAGCTTCAATTTGGTTACCTAACTGCTGGTTAATCTTACCAATATCTTGTAAAATGCCATTTATTGTTTCAATATCATCTTCTAAGGATTGAATTTCTAACTCTTCTTGTTTTTCTATACCTTCATAAAGACGTTTTAAGTCATTAACTATAATTGACCCTTGAGTTTTCATATCATTTTTATAGACTTCTGAAGCTGGGTTTGCACGTAAATTTTCAACTGATTGAAAATAACGATCTAAATCAGCAGTAAAACCACTCACATCCGTCTCTTTAAAAAGGGACTCTACTCCTTCTAAAAGACTTGAAGTTTTTGTATAATAGTTTTGTTTACTCGTTTCTGTAATAAGATTATCATACATGTAATTTGCAGTTGCACGAGTAACACCTCCAACAGAAGTACCTCGTCCAACAATACGTGAATCTAAATGAGCTAACTCATTTAACTGTACTGAACGTTTTTTATATCCAGGAGTATTTTCATTAGCAATATTATTCATTACGTTTTCAACAGATACTTTTGCAGCACTCAATCCTGAATGCGCAACATTTAAAGAATTCAGCATGGTATACTCCTTTTATAATATAACATATCTAATTATTACATTACAATTCTTAAATTTAGATTAAAAGGGCCAAAGTAGTTTAAGTAGTTTATATCCCCAAGGCTGATGCATAACATCTTGTTCTTCACCATCTTTTTTATACATAATCTTTAAATTAGCAATTTGTGAAGACATAATAGAGTTTTCAGGAGTGATATCATAAGGTCGAATAACCCCCGAAATAATAATTTCTTGTTTTTGTTGATCAATCAACATCTCTTTAGAACCTTTGATATAATAGTTTCCATTTTGATAAGTTTCTTGAATAATAACAGAAAGTGTGGTTTCAAAAGATTCATCCACTTGAGTTTTTACTTCACCTGCAAAACTTTCATTACTGCTTGTTCCAAAGTCTACACCAACAGCTCTATTAAAACTTTCTGCTATACCTTTTGTTGTTCCACTTCCAGTGGTATTACCCGTTCGTGGAGTAATTAATCCACCACCTAATGTATTAGTTCTATCATTTTTAAGTTCACGTTTATTATTAGTATCTTTTGTCAATGCTTCATTAATAACAACTTGAATAATATCTCCCACTTGCAAATCTTTTTTATCTGCAAATAAAGATGAACCTTTTTGAGAGTATAAAGAACCCTTTCTTTTTTTAGGAACAGGCTGTTCTTTTGGAACTTGAACTTCTGGCTTTTCAAACTTAATTTCTTGCGGTTTAGTACAGCCCACAAATAGTAAAATAAAAACAAGAACTAAATAACTACTCTTCATTAAATTTACTCTCTATAATAAACTGCAAATCAATAGCTATTTTAGTATTTTTTAAACCACTTTTAATAAGTGCCATCGTTCCATACCGAACAGTTAAAGCTTCTAAATCAGTGTTGGCATCACACACAATCAAAATTTTTCGATTGACAACTTTAACTTGTTGTACATACTCTTGCCCAATTAAGTCTATGGCTGTTTCAACTTCACGAAAAATAAGTCTCTCAATCTTTTTACTTTTCTCTTTTTTACTATTCTTTGTTGATGCTTCTAATTTTTTACTATTTGCAGCCTCTTCTTGCTTACTAAACTCTTCACTCAAGTGAGAATAGTAACTATAAAACATCAAAACAACAGCAACAATTGAAACGATTTTAATAATAAGCCGTTTTGGGTCTTTTCGTTTAACTGCTACTATCATAAAGCCCTACTTAATTACAAAAGTAGTAAAGAAAAGTTTCTTTACACTATTTCTTGGAATATCTTCATCCGTTGATGTTGCATCATTAATCACAATATTAATCTCTTCAAGAAGTTCCTCTTTTAAAAGTGCTTTTCCACCAACAGTTAATAACTCTTCTGAACTTCGTGCACTAATTTGAGCAATAACAACATCAACAATCTCGGCTTTATACTCTTCAACAATGGCTTCAATACTTGGTTCTGTACTCTTTATAGAAAAAGAGAGTTTCATTAATTTTTCTCTTCCTTTAGAATTTGTAATATTTAAAACCAGATCATTAATATGCGCTTTATATGATTCTTTACTATCCCCTGCTTCTGCTTTATTCATCTCTTGTTCTTGTTGTTGTCCTCCAGTAAAGACACCTTGTGAATAAAGGAAATACCCTCCTCCAACAACAGCAATTAACAATATAACAATAAGAGCAATAAGTACAATCATTAAGCCTTTTCCAGCACCTCCACTCTTTTGTTGTGGTTGTACGTCAACTTCTTCTTCAGCCATTACTATCCTTTAGTGAATTATTTACTTTATAGTTTTCTAACATCTGAGTGATTAATGAAGCATTATCTACACTTAAAAACTTCATAATAAGCGTCACTTTTTTCTCTTTTAATTTCAAGATTATATCAAAAACATCTTCAATTTTTCCATCATCTATCATTCGATTAAAAATATCAGCAGCAATCTTTGGTTTCATTGCATTATATATTTTACTTGTTTTGCTAGCAACTTTACCTTCAATATCATTTAAAACATCAATATTTTTTTGATAAATCTCTTCTATAGCTTTTTTCTCATTCTCTATTTTTTTCAAAAGAGTAGAGAGCTCTGCTTGACGTTTCTTATATTCTGCCTCTTTTTTATTATAAAAACTATTTAACTCTTTTTTAAGTGCTTGAATCTCTTTTTTCTCTTTTATAAATGAACCTGCACTCTCTATTTGGGCAAAAAGTACTCCACTTATTAAAACTAAACTCAACAATATTTTATACATCTTTTATTTTATCCTCTAATATATTTACTTTGCATGTATTCAGAGGATGCTTCCTCTTCTGCAAGCAGTAATTTCTTAATAGCTTCTCTTTTCTCTTCTTTTAAAATATAACCATACTGTTCTGTCTCTTTTTGTAACTCGACAATCTCTAACTTAATTTTACTTATTTGTGATAAAAGTAGACTTTTTTGATTTTGTAACTTTGTAATATGTATTTTCATTGTATTTTTATGAATTTCTAAAATAGTAAAATCTGAAATTGCACCAAACTTATCCACACTAGAAGTATTGATATTCTCTTGTGTGTTATTTATCTCTTCATCTAAGGCATCAATTTTAGCTTGTACTTGTCCTTGTTGTGAAATCTTTTGATCTGTTTGAGTCTTTTTTAAATTATAGAGTTTCTCTATCATCACTATTTTCCAAACGTTAAAATAATATCCCATAATTCTTTAGTATAAGCGTGTACATTTTCACCTATCCAAGGAAGTGAAACTAAAATAAACACCGATACCAAAATCATTTTTGGAACAAAAGAGAGGGAAGCATCAGAAACTTGTGTCACTGCTTGAAATACTGAGATTAATAATCCAATAACCATACTTACCAATAAAGAAGGAAGTCCTAAAAGTAGAATAATCCAAACAGTATTTTGAGCAATTCCAATTAAGTCCATTAAACTACTCTTTAACTTTAACCGTTATCTCCAACGTCTTATTTTTTAAAAGTTGTGTTAATAAAGCGGATATATCCCCTGCATTAGCTAAGTCTAAATTAATCGACTCTTTTTGAGCAGGTGCAGTTGCACTTGTTAAAACTTGAGTATCGCTAATTGATACCTCTTCACCATTTAGCGCTGCAATTATATCACTCTCTTTTATATCATCTAGTGAAGAAAAATTTTCTGCCATCTCATAATCTCCTTGAATATCTTGTACATTTGCACTCTGCTGATGTGATTCTTGAATCTGATTTTTCCTCTCATCTTCACTCATAAAATCTTCATTAGTTATTTCTAAACTATCTAGCGCATCAAAATTTATATTATCAATATCTTCTACCGTGTTAACTCTTGGTACTTCTTCTTTTTCATCAAAATCATTATCAGAAATTTCTAAATCTTTCAACTGCGATAACATATCTAATGAAGCTAAAGAGTTTAGCTCTTCATCATCTGTTGTCACTGCATCATCATTATTTAATTCATCATCTAAACTAGCTTCTGAAATCTCTAAATGTTTTAACTCATCTTCTATATTATCACTTTTTTCTGGTAATTCTTCTTTAAGAGGTACCTCTAAATCAAGTCCTTTTAACTCTTCATCAAAGTCAAAAACAGGATCATCTTCGAAATCTTCATCTTCATTAGGGTCAAAGTTTTTTAACTGAGCGTTTAAATCATCACTTGGTTCAAGTCTTTCATCTTCATCTAAAACAGGAATATTTGCAGATAAAAGCATACTAAGTTCATCATCTAAAGCAATACGATCATTAGCTTCCTCTTGATGATTATCACTCTCTTCATAAGCGTCTTGTACAATATCTGCTATGGATTCTTGAATCTCGTTACGCTCTGCAAAATTATCTTCATCATTATCATCTTCAATTTTATTAATAACATGATTAGAGAGTTCTTCAATAGAGTCAAAACTTATATCACCTACACCATGTTCGAATAAATAAGACTCTTCAATACCATCTTTAGGAATAAGAAATTTAAATTTTTGGTGTAAGCCCTCTTTTTTAATGATTTTATCATCATCAATTAAAAATATATCATTAGGGCAAGTTTCAATTGTGCGCTTTAACTCATCTAAGCTTCCTAGTTCAACAATAGAACTAGCTTCATCTAGTCGAAACTTAATATTTGAATGATCTAACTCATTATGCACATCTTTTTTGAAGCTTTTACTTCCGTAAATATATATATTCAAAGATTACCCTAAATTAAATTTCATAGATTATAACTTGTTTTTATAAAATTTTAGATAAAATAGCTACCAATTATACGCTTTAAGGTTATCTATTGAGATTTTTATTACTTTTAATTTTTATTTACTCATTAAGCTTTTCTCAAACAATTAAAGACATCTCAAATGTTGTTGGAATTAGGGACAATCAGCTCATAGGTTATGGTCTTGTTGTTGGACTTGCAGGTACTGGTGACAAATCAACTTTTACCATGCAAAGTTTACAAAACCTATTACGAAATGCTTACATAAAACTACCCACCTCCTCAATATCATCCAAAAATGCAGCAACCGTTATGGTCACAGCTAAACTACCTCCTTTTGCACGACAAGGAGATAAAATACGAATAAAAATTTCAGCTATTGGTGACTCAAAATCAATTAATAACGGCCAACTTCTACTAACTGAACTAAAAGGGGTAGATGGTAATGTTTATGCCTTAGCACAAGGAACTATTATTGCTGATGAAAAAAACCTCACAACAGGTTATGTGTATGAGGGAGCAACCATTGAAAATGAAATTGACTTCTCACTTAAAGATGAAAAAAGTATTACCTTAAGTCTTTTTAAAAATAGTGCAAAAGATGCTGATTTAATAGAGACAAAAATCAATAAACGTTTTGGTAAAAAACTGGCACAGGCTATTGATACTCGTACCATTGAAGTGATAAAACCCAATGAAATTAGTATTGTAAAGTTTATCTCCATGGTTCAAAATATTGAACTTGATTCAAGCTTTAAAAAGAAAATTATTATTGATATAAACCGAGGTACAATTATTACAGGTGCAGATATTCCAATTGATCCTGTAACTATTTCACGAGATAACTTCAGTCTTCGAATTAAAAAAACTCAACTTAGTAAATCCCAATGGGAAGATGCTGCAGTTAATCGAGGTGTTGATATAGGTGATGATGTTAAAATTGCAGATAAACCTGTTGTTGAAATTAATAATGCAATGATAAATACCCAACAACAACCAACAGTATCAGATTTAGTTAGAGCAATGAAGGTCATGAATTTGCCAATTTCTGATATAATTGACACACTAAGAATGATAAAAGATATGGGTGCACTTGATGTGGAACTTGAGATAAGAGGTTAATATGGCAGAATTTTTAAGTCAAGATGAAATTGATGCTCTTTTAGATATTGCGGAACAGGGCGAGGAGATTGATACTCCTAGTGATGATCCTATAATCTCAAAAGAAAAAAATTACTCTATTTATGACTTTAAAAAACCAAATCGTATTTCAAACGAGCAGTTTAAAGCTTTCTCTGCACTGCATGATAAAATGCTTCGAGACCTTATTACTGACCTTTCAGCAATGCTTAGAAAAATTGTTGATATTAAGCTTTATTCCATTGAACAGATGACTTATGGAGAATTTATTCTCTCTATTCCACAACTAACCTCACTTAATACCCTCTCTATTAGACCCTTAGAAGGAAGAATCGTAATTGAGTGTAACCCTGGAATTTCACATAAAATTATTGCTGAATTATTAGGAAGCGGTGCCGTTGCTGCTAGTGATAATCTTGATAGAGAACTCACTGAGATTGAAGTGGAAATTTTTGATCACTTCTATCAAATGATGGTAGGACACCTTTTCAAAGCATGGGATGATATTTCAACGCTAAACTTTAGAATTGAATCACGTGATACCAATGCCAATGCTATTCAAATTATTTCTGACCATGAAATTGTACTTTTAGTTGTACTTGAAATCACCATTGACGAAGAATCAGGATTCTTATCCATTTGTTATCCTATTTCATACATTGAGATGCTTTTAGACAAAATTGTTGAAAAAATCTTTGCAGAGGGTAAAAATAAACGTGCAAGTAGAAAAAAAGATATTACAACCCTTATCTCTGGTGCAAAAATGAAAGTAGAAGCGATGATGGCTGAAACAGAACTTTCGGTTCAAGATATTTTAGATTTAAAAGAGGGTGATACCATTGTCTTTAATAAAAATGCTACCTCGTCATCAGCTAAAGTCTATATTAATAATAAAGAGAAATTCTTAACTGTCTCTGGAGTTTCAAATAGTAGAAAAGCTATTCAGATACGTTCAAACCTTGATCATGAAAAAACAGAGACCTTAACAATTCTAAGAGAGATGAGAGAAGAGAGAGAACAAAAAGCAAAAGAAGCCAGTGAAAATATTCAAAGACTTCTTCGTGAAAAAGGTGAATTTAATCTAAAGTAAAACTTTAGATACTCACTTATTTTAGACTCCATTTTAAGGTTTCACCTGCATACATTGGCACAACATTTTCACCAAAACCTTCATAGATTTTAGGAACAACACAATCTTCTTTTATAAGTGTTATCCTCTTTTTAATAGGGGTAAACTCATAAACCTTTTGTGCATTTAAAGTTACAAACTTTTCTAAGTTTTCAAGTTTTCCATGTTCTTCAAAAAGTTGAGCAAGCACTTGTAATGCAATTGGTGCAGTAAATACTCCTGCAGCACAACCACAACACTCTTTTTTATGCTTTGGATGTGGGGCAGAGTCTGAACCAAACATTACTTTAGGGTGTGCTTCAAGCGCTACTTTTAATAAAGCATCTCTATCTTCATACCGCTTTGCAATAGGTTTACAAAATAGATGTGGTTGCAACATTCCACCTGCTACATCATCTAAAGTAATCAATAGGTGATGTAAAGTAATTGTCGCATGAAGATTATCATACTTATCAAGCAATTCAACACTATCTTTTGTTGTAATATGCTCCATAATAATTTTTAGTTTAGGGAACTCTTTAGCTAAAGCCTCATAAACAGGAACAAACTCTTTTTCTCGATCCATTACAAAGCCATTGGTTTCACCATGAATACATAATGGAATCTCTAGTTCACTCATTGCTTCTAATGTTGGTCGTAAAGCTTCAGCATCAATAGCTGCAACTCCACCTTCAGAGTTGGTTGTAATTCCTGCTGGATAGAGTTTAATACCAATAATATCATCTTTAACTTCTTTTAAAAAGTCATAATCATACTCTTGAAAAAAAAGTGTTACATAAGGTTCAAAGTCACTATACTCTTTTGCCTCATTAATACGTTGTTTATAAGCTAATGCTGCCTCTTTAGTTGTTACAGGAGGAACTAAATTTGGCATAATAAGAGCACCTGCAAAAGTTTTTGCTGTTAATGGTGCAACAAGTTTTAGCATCGCTTCATCACGAAGATGAAGGTGCATATCTAAAGGAGATTGAAGGGTAAGTTCAACACTCACTAGATTGCTTCCTCATCTTCTTCACCTGTTCTAATTCGAACAACTCTTTCAACAGGTGATACAAAAATCTTACCATCACCAATTTTTCCTGTTTTTGCAGCTTGCGTTAAAATATCAAGTGTTTGGTCAACATCTCTATTTGCTACAATAAGTTCAATTTTAATCTTTGGTAAAAAATCAACTACATACTCTGCCCCTCTATATAACTCAGAGTGACCTTGCTGTCGTCCGTAACCTTTAACATCTGATACTGTCATACCAGTAATTCCAGCTTCAGTTAAAGCATCTTTTACATCTTCTAATTTAAACGGTTTAATAATTGCTTCAATCTTTTTCAATTTCAATCCTTTTTTTGATTCTAATATTCTAACGAAATTTTTTTAAATAAAAATAATCTATCTTTTAGTTTTCCAAAATAGTTTTTGAGATGGGATTTTTTGACAAGGTCAATACGGAAATTAAACTTTACGCAGGAGCATACTAGAGTATGTGAGTGTGTAAAGTTTAATTTTCAACGCAGAGATTGTCAAAAAAGAACTTCTATAAAACTATTTTTAGAAGGCTCGTTTGAACTCTGGGTATGCTTCAACACCACACTCTTCTACATCAAGACCTTGCATCTCTTCATCAGAGTGTGCACGTAAAGGCATAATTTTATTAATAATAAATAGCACAATATATGAAGTAACAAAAGCAAATAATGCAACAACTACAACACCCTTTAGTTGTCCCATAAGTGTTATATCATCACCATTTGCAGCAAAGATACCAACAGCTAATGTTCCCCAAATACCATTTAATAAGTGAACAGATAAAGCACCAACAGGATCATCTAGTTTTAACTTATCAAAAAATGATACACCAAATACAACTAATGCTCCACCAATTGCACCAATTAAAATTGGCGTATAAATATCATATAAATCAGGTCCTGCTGTAATTGCTACCAATCCACCTAAAGCACCATTGAGCACCATTGTAATATCCAGTTTACCATATCTAAAATGCATGAAAAGACCAACAATAATAGCTCCTGCTAAACCAGCAGTGTTTGTATTCATAATTGTTAAAGCAACTGCATCCGCTGATTCTTTAGAAGCAATTGAACCAACAGATCCACCATTAAATCCAAACCATCCAATCCATAATAAAAATGCTCCTAATGTTACAAGTGGGATATTTGAAGCAGGGATAACTCGAACACCGCCTTCTTTAGGATATCTACCTCGACGTGCACCAATAATTAAAATTGCAGCTAATAGTGCCCAACCACCTGTAGAGTGAATAACAGTTGAACCTGCTAAGTCATACATTGAAAGTTCTAAGAGAGTTCCTTCTAGCATATTTGCTCCCCATGACCAATTAACTACAGTAGGATATAAAACTGATGCCATTATAATTGTAAATAGTGCCAATGGTAAAACCTTTGCTCGTTCACTTACCCCACCAGACATGATATTGATAACTTTACCAACAAATGCCATCTGGAATAAAAAGGCTGCCCATTGACTCATTGAATCACTTCCAAAGTCACCAAATGCAATTGAGTAACCAAATAATAAAAATGCTAGAGAAGCCACTGCATAAATCATTGTATTTACCATTAATACTGCTGAAACATTCTTTGTTCGAACAAGACCTGCTTCTAGCATGGCAAATCCTGGTACCATAAAGATGATTAGTGTCATTGCAAAAATTGCAAAAAACGTATCAAGTATATACGAAACTGAGTTCAAATCCATAAGAGTCCTTTATCATTTAACTTTTTTTTGATGATATTATTATAGGGGATAAATAAGAAAAAGTGATATTTTTTAGTAGCTATAAAATATACAGCTTTAGATTTTATATTCCTTTCTAAGAGTTTTAATTGTTTATTTTTTATACAAGCATAAGAGAGAAAGGAGAGGAACTCTTATGCTCATATATGCGTTATACCGCTTCTGTTCCTGTTTCACCTGTTCTAATTCGAACAACATTATCAATATCAGTTACAAAAATTTTACCATCACCAATTTTACCAGTTTTTGCAGATTCTGAAATTGTAGCAATTGTCTTTTCAACATCTTCATCATTGACAATCATCTCAATTTTTGTTTTTGCTAAAAAATCAACAATATACTCAGCCCCTCTATATAACTCAGAGTGACCTTGCTGTCGTCCGTAACCTTTTACATCTGAAACTGTCATACCAGTTACACCACTCTCAACCAAAGCCTCTTTTACATCTTCAAGTTTAAAAGGCTTGATAATCGCTTCAATTTTTTTCATTTTTTTTCCTTAAGTTTGAAACCACCTACTCTAAAAGTTTTAGAGAGTTGGTAAATTTTTGTTAATATCAAGGCGAAAAAGTAAATTTCGGTAGGAGCTTACAAAAGGTAAGTGACTATCGGAATTTAGTTTTTCAACGAAGATAGTGGCAAAAAGTTGCCTACTATCTAAAACTTTTAAGCTCGCTTGAATTCAGGATAAGCTTCAAGTCCAGTTTCATGGATATCAAGACCATTAACTTCAGTCTCTTCATCAACTCTTAATCCAATAACCATATCTAAGATCTTCCATACGATGAAAGAAACAACGAATACAAAGATACCAATTACAACAATACCTTTAATTTGTGCTAAGATAGTAACTTCTGGGTTGAAGATACCTACAGCTAATGTTCCCCAGATACCAGCTACTAAGTGAACAGATAATGCACCCACTGGATCATCGATTTTTAACTTATCAAAGAATGGTACAGCAAATACAACTAAAGCACCACCAACAATACCTTCAATAAATGAAACCATCATTCCTAAATCAGGACCTGCTGTTACAGATACAAGACCTGCTAACGCACCATTAAGAACCATTGTTAAATCCACTTTTTTGTAGATTAATTGAGTTAATACTGCAGCTGCTAATGCACCTGCACACGCTGCCATATTAGTATCAGCAACTACTAACGCGATACCATCAATATCCGCTTTTGAACCTAAAGCTAATTGAGAACCACCATTAAATCCAAACCATCCCATCCATAAAATGAATGTACCAAGTGTTGCTAAAGTAAGGTTTGAACCAGGAATTGGTCGAACTTTTCCATCTTTACCATATTTACCTTTTCTTGCACCTAGGATTAAAACACCTGCTAAGGCAGCCCATCCACCAACAGAGTGAACAATAGTTGAACCAGCAAAATCAGAGAAACCAGCAATTAAACCACCAAGCTCAGTTCCACCCCATGTCCAGTGACCTTGGATTGGATAAATTAAACCACTTAAAATAACAACAAAGATTAAGAAAGGCCATAATTTAATCCTTTCAGCTACTGTTCCAGAAATTACTGAAGCAGCAGTTGCAACGAACATCACTTGGAAGAAGAAGTCAGCAGCTGCAGGATAACCAGCATCAGCACCATTTTCCATACTAATCACTGAAAAACTTCCCATAAATGATGAACCATCACCATACATTAATTGGTAACCAACAAAGTAGTACATAATACAAGAGATAGCAAATAAAGCAACATTTTTTGTTAATACTGTTGCATTATTTTTTGTTCTTGTTAAACCAGCTTCAAGCATTGCAAAACCTGCAGCCATCCACATTACTAATACACCAGAAAATACAAATAAGAAACCATCTAAAATGTATTTTAAGTCGTTAAAATTTTCCATTTTTTTCCTTTTGAAAATTAATATGAGGAAAGTATAATATATAAACTAATCTTTTTGAAGAACTTTGCTGTATATTTTTTATACATAAACTTATTTTTTACTTTATTAAAGAATTGCTATAATTTAAAATATAACAAAAGGAAACCTATGAAAGACTATTTTGAAATCTATTTCCAAAACCAAGAAAAAATTGAAGAGTTTATTCAAGAAAGCTTACTAAAACTTGGAAAAATTAAAAAGCTACAAGCCTCTGGCTTTAAAGACGTATTCAACCTCTTTCCCTCACTTGAACTTGTTTATCTTATTAATAAAGATACGAAAGTACAAATATCATCAAATTACTATCGTAATAAAACAGATAAAAGTGCACAAAATGAACCACGAGACTACCTCATTTCAAAACTGCATTTTAAAGAGGGTTCAACGGCAGCATTTAGCTCACCTTATATTAGTAATGCTACGCGCAATAGCTGTATTACAGTCTCTATAAAAGAGGGAGATGATATTATTTTTTTTGATTTTAAAATCGAAACACTCCTTGAGCGACTCAATTTAATTGAACTAAATAAACCTTTTCATACCATTACAAAATCTTTTTATATACTTGCTGGTTTTTCAATGGTACTACTTGCAATTTTTATCATTTTTTACTCATTAGGTGGTTTTTTCAACTCTCTTTTTATTCAAAATGATTTTACATTAGACTCCATATTCAAGCCGGTTATTGCACTCACTCTTGGTATTGCAATTTTTGACTTAGCTAAAACAATACTAGAACAAGAGGTCTTTTTTAAATCTTATTCAAGAAACTCAAAAGTTGAAACAAAAATGATAACTAAATTTTTGATTACAATTATCATTGCCTTATCCATTGAAGCCCTAATGGTTGTCTTTAAAATTGCAATGGAAAACTATGATAAGATGATAAATGCTCTATATTTGATTCTAGGAGTATCCTCTATTATCATTGCCTTATCAATTTTTATATATTTAACTTCGAAAAAAAGTAAATAACAGTATAATAAATAAATTTTTATAAGGTTACTATTTATGCAAGATTTTATAGCAGTTTCAGAAATCAGCAAAGAGATTAAAAACTCTGCTGATTTATTAAAGACCCTTGATATTAATGCTTTAATAATTGGACAAAATGGAGTAGGAAAAAAAACACTTGCTTCTTATATCGCAAAAGATGCATCTATTTATAACGCAAGAGAATTACAAAATGATATTTCTGATAATGTCATTAGTGGTCTCAATGATAAAACTGTTATTGTCGATAATATAGACAATTTAACCAATATTGAGCTTTTTTTAAATTGGGTAGAGAGTGCTAATATACGTGTGATTGCAACGACCTCTAAAGAGTTAAGCTCAAATCTCAATGACCTCTTTTCTATTAACTTAGAGATTCCTAATCTTGAAGAGAGAAAAGAAGATATTAAACCATTAGCAAAAAAGTTTTCAAAAGAGGCTGGTTCGATTTTAGGTATTGATACTGAGCCTACTAAGCTTATTATCAATACCCATAACAACGCCCATAGTTTACGAAAATCTATCTATTTTTCTTACCTCTTTGAAACCATTGGAGAGAATGAAATCATGATGCTTTTAGAAAAATATATGTTAGATAATATGCAAGGTGAAAATTCATACAGAGACTTCCAGTACCTTTTTGAGGCACCACTTTTAAGAGCATCTCAAAAAAAATATAAATCTCAAGTTCAAATGGCAAAACATTTAGGACTTAACCGTATCACCCTACGAAAAAAACTTGAAATTTACAAAGAACTATTATGATTAATGAAATGAATTTAGAAGTTGAAGACCTTATAGAAAAAGGTGCTTCAGACTTCGAAATCTCTAAAGTTTTTAAAAGCTACATCAAAAACTATATTAATACCATTGATACCACAGTTGATACTACGGGAGGAAAAGACCTCTTTGTAAAACATACAAAAATCACCGATAAATTTTTAATCTCTTTATATAAATATATTTTGAGAAAACATTTTGGTTCCTACCAACCCATGAGTACTTCTATTCCTATTACACTCATTGCTTTAGGCTCTTACGGAAGAGAACAGTTATGTATCTACTCTGATATTGATTTAATGATTCTTTATGAAGAGGTACGAGGCTATAACCTCAAAGATATTATGGAGGAGTTTGTTACTTTAGCTTGGGATTGTGGTCTAAAACTGGGTTCACGAGTCCATGAACTTAAAGAAGTAGAAGATGCGGTTAAAGAAGATATTACAATAAAGACTTCCATTATAGAATCTCGCCTAATTTATGGTTCAAAACATCTTTGGTTTGGATATGAAAATGTATTAACAACTATACGAAAAACCAATCAACTTGAATTTGTAGAAGAAAAACTTCAAGAACATAAAGATAGACTCTTAAAGTACCCCTTAAGAATGGAGCCAAATATTAAAGATGGTTATGGTGGTATGCGTGAAGCCAATATGGTATTTTGGATGGGATATATTATCTATGGTGCCAAACGTTTACGAGACTTAACCGGTATTGAATTTACTGAAAAAGAGTACAAAACATATCGTAGATCATTAGAGTATATCTTTCAAGTTAGAAATCATCTTCATAATATTGCCAAAAAAAAACTTGATGTTGTTAACTTTGATGTTTTACCAGAACTTAGTATCAGACTTGGTTTTAAAAATACTGCAAGACGAACTAAAGAGCGTCAAGCAATGGCAAAAATTTTAGACTCCTTGCACAATGTTCATTTCTTTACAACAGCAATGGTCAAAAAATTTACCCGTGTAGTACTTCATGATACAAAAAACTATAGTGATATTAGAACAAAACGATACAAAAAAAACCTTTTTATACATGAAAATAAACTCTACACCTCTTTTCATGCAAAACCAAAAAAACTCACTGAACTCTTACAAGAACTTGTTGATTTACCCATACATGTACAAAAGTTTGATCGTTCTTATATTTACAACACCAATAAAACGATTTTACCAACCAAACAGAGTAAAACACAAAAAAGTCTTATTAAACAACTTCTTTTTAAAGAGTCGTTATATCCTATTATTAAACTTCTGTATAATGCACGGATTTTTCAATCCATTTTTCCAGTAACAAAACTTATCATTGACCAACCTCAGTTTGATGGTTATCATGAACTACCAGTTGATGTGCACTCTATTCGAGCACTAAAATATTTAGAAAATATTGAAGATAGTTTTGTTCAAAAAATCTATGATGATTTAGATAATGACTCTCGTGCATTAGTACGTATTGCTACTTTTTTTCATGATTTAGGAAAAGGAAGAAAAGAGGATCACCATAAAGCAGGAGAACTGCTGTTTAAAGGAATGGCCAAAGGGTTAGGATTAGAGTCTGCACATACCCAAATTATTTCAAAATTGATTCGTTATCACAATATGATGAGTAAAGTTGCCACTAATGAAGATATCTATTCTCAAAAAGTCATCTTAAGCTTTACTGGACTAATGAAAAGTAGAAACTTTTTAAGAATGTTGTATGTTTTAACCTATGCTGACATCTCTGCAGTAGGAAAAAATGTTTATAACAGTTCAACTGCTACACTACTAAAAGAGTTATATACTCAAAGTTTACCTGCCTTTGAAAATGCCCCACTTCTTAGTGAAAATGCACGTAGAATTGCCAAAATTGATACCATTAAAAACTTGAAAAAATATAAAGAACTCTCTTCAATTATGAAGAAAAAAATCTCTTATATCGCTTCTAATCAGATTTTCTTACAACTCAAAGCTGCTGATATTTTAGAGCTTGCTATTAAAGCACATAATATTAATACCTTTACTTATAAAATCATCAACGATGATGTTTTAAAAATACGAATTATTAGAGCTGTCCCTTTAAATCTTGGTTATTTACTAGGAAAATTAGAGTTCTTAAATATTGCATCCATGTACATCTTTAAACTCTTTGATGAAAAAAAATGTTTTGAAGTTACCTTTACAGAAAAACTTGATGAATCTGATTTACTTTTTGTGGAAGAGATTGTGCAAAACTCGTTTGATATGACTAAAAATGTGCGATTAAAAACTATTGATGTCCAAGAAAAAGAGATAGATATTGACTGTAACCATACCTCATATCTAGCTTCCATGAAAGTAAAAACCAAAGACCAAAAAGGTTTACTTGCAAATATTGCTAAAATCTTTGATGATTTTGGTGTAGAAATAGAGAGTGCTAAACTCTATACTAGTCGCGGCAAAGCAAGAGACTTATTCCTCATTGAAAAAAATGGTAACTTTGTCGTTAATGCAGATAAAATCACTGAACTTATCTGTCAGCAAGAGAGTTAATTCTCTTGCTATACTTCAAATGATTCTTCACACTTTTCTTTAAGTGGGGTTATCATCTTTTTGACACTACCATAATCTTTTTTTCCACTACCTAGTTTTGGAATATGTTCTACTATTTTATAGCTTGATGGAATCATTAATTTATTCTCAAACTCTTTTATAATTTGTGTTTTTAAAGGTGTTAATTGTTGTTCATTAATACCTGATAATAGAAGAATAATTTTTTCACCCTTCTTTTCATCTTTGATTGAAGTTGCAACATACTCAATGGTTTCATCTTCAATTACAGTTGCTAATTTTAATTCAATAGCACCAAGGCTTACCATCTCCCCACCAAGTTTTGCAAAACGTGAATAACGATCTAAAATAGTTAAAAAACCTTCTTCATCAAACTTACCTTTATCCCCTGTAACATACCACTGTTTTCTATCAATTGTGGTAATAACATCATTGGTTTTAGCTTCATTATTTAGGTATCCTTTCATAATTTGAACGCCACCAATGAGTACCATACCCTCTTGTCCAATAGGTAGAACTTCAAAAGTCTCTGGGTCAACTATTTTTATAGAAGTTCCAGGTAGTGGCATTCCGACACTTCCCTTTTTCTCCCCTTTTTGTATTTTACCATCAGCCATCACAATATTAGGAAGATTACATGAAGCAACCGGTGATGTTTCTGTTGTCCCATATCCTTCTAAAATCTCTTTATTAAATTTCTTTTTAAAATCTTCATACACCTTAGGAGAAAGCTTTTCAGCTCCTGCAACCACAAAACGTAGACTTTCAAACATTTTTGGTTCCACTTTTTTATTCATTATATAAAGCCTATAAAAAGTAGAAGTTCCAAACATCATAGTAGCCTTATATTTTTGAACGATTTTTCCTATTTCATATCCATCTGTTGGGTCTGGATGTGCCACCATTTTAACCCCCTCAATTAAAGGGAAAAAAGTTGTCACACAAATACCAAAGGCATGAAAAAGAGGAAGTGAGCCTACCATAGCATCATCCTCGCGAACATTTAACACTGAAGCAATTTGTTGCGTATTTCCTAAAATATTCATATGGGATAATTCAATACCTTTAGGAATTCCTTCACTTCCACTACTAAACATAATCAATGCTGTTGAGTCTAAAGAGACTTTCTTAACATGGAAGAGTTTAATTAAAAAGCTTGGTAATATTTTCACACTTAAAAACGTCAAAATACCCTTTATTTTAGGAATTGACTCTTTAATATCTTCAAGATAAATCACCTCTAAGTGTTCTAAGAGTTTATCTAAATTCATTCCCTTTTCTTTAAGTTTTTTAATAAACTTTTTAGAGGTTACTAAAGATTTAATATCTGCACTTTGAACACTTTTTATTAAAGAATCAACCTCAGCAGTATAGTTTAGATTAACTGCAGTTTTCCCCATCATTAGCACCGCTGTATTCACAAAGGCACCAGCAGCAGTTGTAGGAATCATCAAGGCTATATTTTGTCCCTTTAGCCTAGG